>DVKQ01000082.1 GCA_018715925.1 Candidatus Onthousia faecipullorum | reverse complement strand
CTTAACTCTTCATAAGAAGTTGCAGTAAATAAAGATAGATATGCTTCTTCTTTATTGTCTCCATTATATCTTATTCCTTTGTAATTATCAAGATACACTTCGTGAATTTTAAAATCCTTTATCTCTTTATGTGTATTTATATCCATAACAGAATAAGAGGCTTTACTGACATAAGGATGCTTTTCTTTATTAAAGTTTATTTGAATAACCTTTTTCTTTTTTATTTTTTCTCCACTATTTAGACTTCTAGCAAGAGCAGTATACACAAATAATCTATTTCTATACTTTATCTCTTTACTAGGAAACTGATTCATCTCTATTAATATAATTAAATCATACTTATCACTTTCAAGTAATATATCTAGGCGATAATCACGTTTTTCATTACCACTATTAAATTCAGTATCATATAATCTAAACTCACTAATATCCATATTAGTATATGGTTTTATAATAGTATTAAAGAACTCTTTATAATCTTCTATTTTAAAGAAATGTTTAAAGGTAGTATCACTTAAAAGACTAATAAATTTCTTTTCATTATTTTCTTCTTGTTTCATAAATTCCTCCAATAATTTTAATATTTCTATGTAGATGCCTACACTCTAACACATGGAGAAAATTAATGCAAAAAGAGAATTTTGCAAATTCGAGCCCAAATTTACCTAGATTTTCAAAATTCGCCCAGGGAAAATGCAAAATTGACCTCTAAAATAGAGGTCAATTTACAAAATTCATATAAATTTTATTTTTTTACATATTTTTTATCTTTGGTTTCTTCAATAGTAGTTACTAAACCTAAATAGTTTTCTCTTTCTATATTTGATTTAATTTTCTTTAAAGTATCTAAAGATAAACCATCAATGCTATTAAGATCAAAATAATGACTATCATTTTCTTTATCTTTAGCATGTTTAATTTTAGCAATTGCTGTTTTATCTTTATATTTAACATTTTCTAAGATATTCTCATTATTAAGGTCCGTTTCATTTAGGACTTCTTCATTTTCAAGTAAATAATCATTCTTTTTAATCTCTTTTATTTCATTATATATCTTCTTAGCACTTATCGCTTTAATACCACCATATGCTAAAATTATTGTAGGAAACACTATTCTTATAGTATTTGAAAATAACAAACGACTAGAATCAGGAGTGGCATTTACCATAGTAAAAACAGCAATTAATCCTCCTATAACTAAAGCTATCGATTTTGCTATATTATTACTCATTTTACTAGACAATTCTTCTTCACACATTTTATTTTTTAAATGTTGTTTTGTCATTAACTGCAATAGATTTAATTTATTCTCTTCTAGATTATCATATCTAGGTTTAGAACCATCTGCCATATGTAAAACGAGTTCACTATATTCTTCGGTTGTTATGGTAATACCACCTAGATTTTTTTCAAAATACGGTTTATTTCTAGTGCATTTTTCTACTTCAAACCTTAATATATATTTATTACTTTTCTTATCTTCATCTCTAATTACTTTCATAGTTCCTCCTCTTTTCTGTTTATTTATACTATCATAAAGATGCAAAAATAGCAAAAAAAGACTTTATTAAGCCTCTTCTTTCTCAGTCATATCTACAACTGTTTTTCCTTTATAACTTCCACATTTAGGACAAACACGATGAGCTTTAATCATTTCACCACAGTTAGGACATTTAACCATACCAGGTACTTCAAGTGCATTATGACTTCTTCTCATTCTTTTTCTTGTTTTAGATACCTTTCTAAAAGGAACTGCAAACATTTGAATATCTAACTTTAACATTATTATCACTCCTTCTCTATTTCTTTTAATAAATCTTTAAAGGGATTATTAGTACTTACATTTTTCTCATCTTCACTAATAACTCTCCATCCATCCCCTTTATATTCATCATAATTTGTAACTTCGCTATAGCGAATAGGGATCTCTAGTACTATATTTTCCCATAAAATGCTAATAATATCAAGAGTAAATTGATCTTTTTCTATAAATTCACTCGCATTCTCACTTATTTTAAAGGAAAAAGGATAAGTTACTGGTTCTAAACTAACAGAATCATTTAATTTCATAATACCAGAACACTCTACATCTAAGAACAAATTATCATCACTAGGATAAGTTAAGTTCCCTTTTACTTTAACTTTAGATAAATCTATTATATCAGTATTAACATAATCTTCTTTTGGAATAACATATTCCTCATCTACAACTCTATTATTAATACTGCCATCTAAGAGTTCTTTAATGTCCATAAATATCACCATCTTTTGAAAAATACCATGAATAATAAAATAACCATACTACATGCAACTGACATACTTTCCTTTAAGACATAACTTCTCTCATAGAAACAAGCAAAGTCATCAACAATATTGACAATCCAACTTTCTAAATACTTTGGAAGTGTTTTTCCTACAGGAAACATATGTGCTTTTATTATATCCTGCTCTAAATCATTTAAATCAAAATACTTCATTGAATTTTCTAAAGCAATTTTCGGATGATTTACTAACATATGAGCTTTTTTCTCCTCATACTCATCTAAAAAGAAATCATGTAAAACCGCTCCTCTTGTTGTACTTCTGTAATCTAAATGACAAAACTTAGTTACTTTATATGAATAGTAAGCAACTCTCATCATGTGATTATATCTATCCATCCCATGATGAACACATTTTTTTGTTTTTTGATACTCGCTATTACTTACAATTGGCATTATTATATTATTAAACTCCTCACTTGGATAAAAAGTTCTCATAATAGCGTCCAACCACCACTTTCTTCTTCTCGCTTTTCATAAGCACATATAATTCTATCACAAATCTAACACATTATCAAGTTTACACTACTACTTGACACCAACTTAACTTATCTCAGCTTTAACTTTTTTAACACCTTTTTTAATATCATTTTTAAAGAATCTATAGCTTGCAGATATTAAAATATATATAGGTAAAGCGATAATTATACCTAAAGGCCCACCTACTGTCCCTCCAATTGATACCATCATAATTGTAATTAATGGATTGACATTATTTGTCTTACCATAGACTCTAGGAGAAATTACATAACCATCAAGTTGTGGGAAGATTAAACAAATAACTAAAGTTGCAATAAATAGGGTTGGGCTAATAACTGATGCAGTTAATAAAGCTAGTAAGTTAGTAATAAGTCCTCCAAAATAAGGAATAACAGTAGTAAGAGATGCCAAAACGCCAAATAAGAACCAGTTAGGATGTCCTACTATTAAAAATACTATAGAATATTCAAAAAGCTGAATAACCATAAAGGTTAAGAGTCCTTTTAAGTAATTACTAAGTTCTGTATCCAAAGCCTTAACATAACGAAAATATTTATATTTAACTTGCTTTAAAAAGTCTCCTATCGCTCTTCTAATATTATCCATATAAGCAAGAAAGTAAATTGATACAACATAGCATATTACAAGTTTACCTAAAAATGAAGCAGTTTTACCTACTATATCAATAGAACCATCTTTTAGAAAGTTTCCTAAACTATTAATTATATTGTTTAAATACCCTTCACTACTATCTGCTATAAAGCTTAAATTAATATTAAATTTATCTCCTACATCTTCTATAACCTTACCAATGTTAGTGGCAAACATAATAAGTTGATTATAAAGAAGTGGCAGAGTTATAACTAAAAGAGTAATAATAATAGCAGTAACACCTATTACAACAATAGTAACAGCAAGAGATTTTCTAACTCCTTTTTCTACTAATTTCCTAACAATTGGATTAAGAGCATAGGAAATAGCAAAGGCAATGATAAAAGGCATACAGATACTGATGATAGATAAAAAGATATTAAACCAAGTACCTATATTAGTAACTATAATATATAAAAGTCCCATAAGAATTAAAAAGTTTAATAATTTATAATTTATTCTATTTTTATACATAATTATCTCTCCAACATAATAGTAGTAGGTCCCATATTAGTTAAAGTAATAGACATATCTGCCCCAAATACTCCACTCTTTGTAGGAACATAACTACTTAATACTTTATTAAAATATTCATAAAGTAACTTAGCTTTCTCTCCACCCATCGCCTTAATATAACTAGGTCTATTACCTTTAGATGTATCAGCATATAAAGTAAACTGAGAAATTGATAAAATAGAGCCTTTAATATCTAAGATAGATAAATTCATTACTCCATTACTATCAGGAAATATTCTAAGATTAATAACCTTATTAACCATTTTTAAGATAGTATCTTTATTATCAGTATCAGTAAAACCAACAAGTAACATCAAACCATCATCTATTTCACTAATATTTTTATCTTTAACAACACATTTAGCATTACTACATCTTTGTACTAAGACTCTCATGATATCAACCTCTCTACACTTGTAATATATGGTAAATTATTAAGATCTAGTATTAATTTATTTAAATGTTCTAAATCTCTAACTACTACTTCCATTTCATAAGTAGCATATTCATCTCTATTTATTGTTTTAATACTAGTAATAGAAGCATTATCTTTACTAACAGTACTAGTAATATCAATAAGTTTATTATCTAAGGTATCTGTTCTAATAATTAAATCACTATAGTATTTATTAGTAGGTTTATCGTCCCAACTTACTTTAATACATCTATCATCCATACTAGCTAGGTTGCGACATTTGCTTCTATGAATTGTAATACCATTACCTCTTGTAATATATCCTACTATATCATCACCATGTACTGGTTTACAACATGATGCTATACTTACTTTTATTTTATCTATTCCATCAACAATTATGTCAGAAGCACTATCATTTATTTTGACAATATTTTTAAGTAGTTTAGGCTTTTCTTCTTCATTTTTCTCATAATTTATATTAATAACACTATTAGGAGTATGTTTACCACTACCTATATCATAGTATAAGTCATCAAGATTATCTATTTTTAAGTTCTTATATACTTCTTTAATCTTCTCATCACTATAAAACTCATTAAGCGTTATCTTTCTTTTTCTTAATTCTTTTTCTAAAAAATCTTTACCTCGTTCTACTAACACTTCTTTCTCATTTTTACTAAAATAACTCTTAATCTTATTCCTGGCTCCTGTAGTTTTAACAATATTTAGCCACTCTTTAGATGGATGAGCACTCTTATTAGTATTTATTTTAACTATATCATTACTTTTAAGCTCATAATCAAGTGGTACTATATTACCATTAACAATCGCTCCAACCGTAGTCTCTCCAACTTTACTATGTACTTTATAAGCAAAGTCAAGAGGAGTTGCTCCATTAGGTAATTCAAAGACATCTCCTTTAGGGGTAAAAACATAGATATTATTATTTAAAACTTCATCCTTAACAGAACTAACAAACTCTTCACTGCTCATTTTATCACTCTCTAACTCCATTATCTCTTTAAAGAATTGAAGTTTCTGAGTAGTAACAGACTGTAGATTAGCAGCTTTTTTACTACCACCATTTTCTTTATAAGCCCAGTGAGATGCTATACCATTTTCTGCTATTTCATCCATTTCATAAGTTCTAATTTGTATTTCAAATAAATACCCATCTATTCCAAATACTGTTGTATGTAATGACTGATACATATTAGGTTTAGGCATAGCGATATAGTCTTTAAAACGCTTAGGAAGTGGTCTAAATTTAGAGTGAATTAGACCAAGAGCAAGATAGCAATCTTGTTCTGTATCTACTAAAACACGCAAAGCAAGCAAATCATAGATATCACTAAATTTCTTACCTTTATCTAGCTTATTATAGATACTATAAATACTCTTAGCACGGCCTTTAATCTGATGAGGTATATGATGAAGATTTAATAGTTCAGTTACTTCTTCTTGCATTTCATAAACAGTAGCATCACGTTCAGCTTTTGTTTTATTAAGTTTATCTGCTATATCATAGAATACTGTTGGTTTTAGGTAACGAAGTGACAAATCTTCAAGTTCACTTTTAATTTTGTGAATACCAAGGTGATGAGCCAAAGGTGCAAATATTTCAAGAACTTCTTTTGACTTCTTCTTTTGTTTTTCTAAAGGCATAGCCCAAAGTGTTCTCATATTATGAAGTCTATCTGCAAGTTTAACAATAATTACTCTAACATCTTCACTCATACCTACAATTATCTTTTTATAATATTCAACTAAATACTCATTATCAGTAGAAAAGTGTAGTCTACCTAATTTAGTAACCCCATCTACTAATTTATAGACAGTAAGTCCAAACTTCTCTTTAAATTCATCTATATCTACATCAGTATCTTCTATTACATCATGTAAAAGTCCTGCCATTAGACACTCACTATCTGCATAAATACTTGTAAGGATTAAAGTAACGTTAAGGGGATGAATAATATATTCTTCCCCACTTTTACGATACTGTCCTTCGTGTTTTTCTTTAGCATAATAATAAGCATCTAATATTCTTTCTCGCTCTTTAGGATCTTTTATATAAGTATCTACTTTATCCATTAAGTCATCTATTGTAATAGTATCTTTCTTCACATCTTACACCCCTTTTAACTTTAATCATTTATACCTTTTATAGTCTTTTCACTTACTTCTTTAACTACTCTTCCCTTTTTATTAGTTTTTCTTTTTTTACTTGCAAAGAATACATAAAGCCATCCTGCAAGTAATAACGATGAATAAGTACCAGCAATTAATCCTACTATCATAGCAACATTAAATGTTAATATTTCTCTACTTCCCATAACAAGTAAGGCAATAACAGGTAATAATGTTGTTAATGATGTATAAATACTTCTTGACATAGTCTCTTTAATACTTAAATTAACAACACTCTTAAGTTCATCTTTACTTAAATTATCCTTATCTTTAGCTTTCAAGTTTTCTCTTACTCTATCAAAGACAACTATTGTATTATTTATAGAGTAACCAATAATGGCAAGTACTGCTGCTATAAACATAGAATTAACTTCTACTCTTAGAAGAATAACAGATGCTACCATCATTAAAGCATCATGAACTAAACAGATAACTGATGATATACCATAACTAAACTTAAATCTAAAGGTAATATAAAGGATAATACCTATTAAGGAAACAATTATTGAAAATATTGCATTAGTAACTAAGTCTTGTTTAACAACATTAGATACAACACCAATATCTACACTAGTATTATATTTTGACAAGAAGTAACTCTCTACCTCATCAACTTCACTATCTTTTAATTCATCACTTACTCTAATATCAGTCTCACTACTAGTAATATCTATACTTACTTCATCAAGTTCTAATTCTTTTAAATCACTTCTTAAGTCTTTTTCACTAACTTCAGTAGTTGCAAGGGTAATATCACTACCAGCTTGAAAATCTATTCCAAGATTCATTCCTTTAAATGCAAACATAACACATGATGCAAGTATTACAACAAGACTAAAAGCGGCAAAAAGTTTACTAAGACCAAGATAATTATATACAGGTTTCTTTTCTTTCTTATTAATCTCTTCTTCATGAACCCCAATAAAGAAACTTAATTTATTATCAAAGTATTTAGTCTTAACAAACATTTTCATTAAAACTCTAGTAATAAATACCATTGTAATCATTGTTACAATAATATTAATGATTAACATAGTTGCAAAACCTTTAACACTACTTTCTCCAAAATAGAACATAATGATAGCAACTAAAAGAGTTGTAAGGTTTGCATCTAGTATTGTTCCAAAACTTGCTTTGCTACCATTTTTAAAGGCTGTCTCTAAACTTCTACCTTTAAGTAATTCTTCTTTAATACGAGAATATGTTAAAACATTAGCATCAACTGCCATACCTATACCAAGAATTAATGCAGCAATTCCTGGAAGAGTTAAAACTCCACCTACCAACCAAAAAGCTGCAAATACGAATAAGGTATATAGAAGGATTGAAACAGCTGATATAATACCTGCAAAGTTATAAATACCAATAAGTAAGATGATAATAGCAAGTATACCAGCAATACCCGCATACATTGTCACAGTAAGTGTTGCATCTCCAAAGCTAGCTCCTACTGTTTTACTAGATATTTCCGTAAGTTTTGCAGGTAAGCTTCCTGAATTAATTAAATCAACTAAATTACTAGCTTCTTCTTCCGTAAAATTACCTTGAATTATAACATCACTAGAAAAAGCTTGTGATACAGTCGCTGCACTTATACAATTACTTTCACTACTACCACAATAAGCACCTTCACTAGCATATGAATCACTAGTCTCATCAAAGTCTAACCAAATAGCAATAATATTAGTATCATAGTCTTTAACAGCATTAGTAACTTTATAAAAAGTATTCTTATCTTTAACTGCTAAACTAACGGCAGGTCTACCATTAGTATCAGTAGTAAGTCTTGCACCACCAGCTTCCAAAACATCACTACTCATAAGTAAATTATCTTCACTATCTCTAAATGTTAATGTTGCAACAGTAGATAGAGTTTCTCTTGCTTCATCTTTATTAGTAACACCAGCTAATTTAACACGTATTTTATCATTACCTTCTAATGTTATTTCTGGTTCACTAACACCTAAAGTATCAATACGCTTAAGCATACTTTTATAAGTTGCATTAAGCTTATCTTGAGTCATATCACTACCATCTATAGGACTAACTTCATAAAGTATCTCAAAACCTCCTTGTAAATCAAGCCCAAAGTTTAATGATTTAAAAAGTGGTACTATTAAAAGACATACAATAACTGAAATTATTACAAGCAAACCACTTCTAAGTAACATACTCTTTTTATCTTTAGCCATATGTTTTTTTTCTTTTTTAATTTTCTTTTCTTTTACTTTCTCTTTTCTTTTCATGTTACACCTCTTAAATGATTTCTATATTTCTATCTTTGGTAAGATTATCTTTTAGATATTTATCTAATAGTTTATTATCACAGTTTAAAATATCACTAACTATATCACTTAATTCTAAGTTATGAGCTTTTGTCCATTTAGTTAATATAAGATAGTTCCACACATCATTTTTATGAATATAACGATATCCTAATCTATCAAGTTCACTTTTCTTAGCATCTAATGCTGGTTCTATCATCTGATATAACTCTTCTTTACTATTAAAGGTAAAATCCATAAAGACACACCCTTTCCTACCAAACTAATAATATTATAGCATTTATATGTCAAAAAGAAAGAAAAAACTGACAAATATCATCAAAAATAGTAACTATTCACAAACTAAAGTGAAATAGTTACTATCTAACCAGTATTTTAATTTTTTTAATTACTTCTTTCCTTCTTTAAATGTTTCACTTAATACTGTTCCTGCTGTTACAAGACTCTGTAATTCACTAGGAACTATTATCTTAGTAGATTGTCCATTAGCAACCTGAACCATAGCATCATAACTCTTTAGTTTTAAAACTGCATTATCTGCTTTAGCATCTTTTAATAGTTTAATACCTTCAGCTTCAGCATTTTTAATTTTTAATATTGCCTCTGCTTCACCTTCTGCTTTTTTAATTGCAGCTTCTTTAGCAGCTTCTGCTCTTAGTACTGTACTTTCTTTTTCTCCTTCAGCGATTAAGACTGCTGCTTTCTTCTCACCTTCCGCTTGTAATATCTTCTCACGTCTTTCACGTTCTGCTCTCATTTGTTTTTCCATAGCATCTTGAATATCACGAGGCGGTATGATGTTTTTAACTTCTACTCTATTTACTTTAATACCCCAAGGATCAGTCGCTTCATCTAGAATTGATCTCATCTTAGAATTAATAATATCTCTTGATGTTAAGGTTTGATCTAGCTCTAACTCACCAATAATATTACGAAGAGTAGTCGCTGTTAAATTTTCAATCGCATTAATAGGATTTTCTACTCCATAAGTATAAAGCTTAGGATCAGTTATTTGAAAATAAACAACTGTATCTATTTGCATAGTAACATTATCTTTAGTGATAACTGGTTGTGGTGCAAAGTCTTTAACTATTTCTTTTAATGATACAGTAGATGCTACTCTATCAATAAATGGTACTACATAATGAGGTCCTGTACCAAGTGTCTTATAATAACTACCAAGACGCTCTACTACTTTCGCTTGTGACTGGGGAATAACTTTCACTCCTAATACTACTATTACTATAATTACTATTAATATAACCCAAAACATATTAATCACTCTCCTTAATTTCTTCTACTTTAAGTTTTACTCCATTAATAGATAATACTTTTACTTTAGAGTTTTCCTTTACTCCTTTATCACTATATGCGCTCCACTTCTTACCTAGAACTTTAACTTCACCTATTCCATCTTTTTCTATTGTCTCAGTAACAACTCCTACTTTACCAATAACTCTATCTAAGTTAGTAGGAATAGATTCTCTTTTCTTTACTTTTTTAACAAAAGGTTTTGTTAAAAGTAATAAGAGAATAGAACTGATTGTAAACACTGCTAGATGTATCATTAAGTTATCAGTTATAAGTGATACAAAAGTTGTAATTAAAGCCCCAAGTGAAAACCAAATAGATACTAAGTTCACTGTTACAAGTTCAAATAATGCTAGAACAACAAATAAAACTAACCAAAAAAGTGTCATAATACTCCCTCCTTGATAAAAATATACTATAAATTTTAAAAAAATACTACAAAAATAAACTTTTTCTTACATATTTTTTAAATTTATGCTAGAATCTTTTATTACTAAGTCATTTATATACTTTTGTTCTAGCAAATTATTTGATATATATTTTCTCATTGCCACAAAAGCATCCATTATTCTTATACTAACTTCTTCTGCAACAGGTGTCCTAAGTACAGTAGCAAGCATTGCCACTCCTTCTTCTGTAAAAGCATATGGTAAGTATTTAATATTATGTCCTCTGCCCTTCAAGGTCCCAAGTTGGGACCTTGAAAATATCTTTACTTCTTCTTCTGTTAACCTAAACATAAACCTCTCTGGAAATCTATTAATATGTTGTTTAACCGCTTGATTAATTGTTTTAGTTCCATTAGCACACTTATAGAGTTTAGCCAAATCACTATCAAGCATCACTTGTTTTCCTCTAATCTCATATATCATATTTTCTATTTTTATATCTTCTTTTGTTATTAAATCGTTTATAACTATGACCTCCCTCTATATCTTATCTTAAATACCCATTCCATTACCTTTTGCAGTCCCAAATTGGGACCGCAAAATTCTAAAAAATGAAATAAGTATCTCTATTAATATAATATACTGTTACTGATTATTTTTTTTCGCAATATTAAGAAGAATTCCAATACTTAATAAACTTATTAATAAGGAACTTCCTCCGTAAGATAAGAAAGGTAAAGTGACCCCAGTTACAGGAATTAAACCTATAACGACTGCAAGATTCATTAATGCTTGAAAAATCATTTGAAAGATAAGTCCAAAAGCTAAGTACTTTGCAAATAAATCATTTGTCTTTAATGCTATTTTTACACCAAAGTATAGAAGTAAGAAGAAAAGAACTGCAATAAATATCGCTCCAACTACTCCAAACTCTTCACAGATAATAGAAAAAATAAAGTCTGTTTGAGGTTCTGGTAAGTAAAAGTGTTTTTGTCTTGAATTTAAGAAACCTGTTCCAAGTAGTCCTCCTGGACCTATCGCATATAAAGACTGAATTATTTGAAAACCTGTACCTAAAGGATCAGACCAAGGATCTAAAAACGATGTTATTCTATCCATTCGATAAGGGGCAATGGCGATTAGTATTACAACACCGATTACTCCTATCACACCTAAAATATAAAAGAATTTCATATTAACTCCTGCAATAAAAAGCATAGCAATAATTGAGACCATTAAGACTAAACCAGTACCTAAATCAGGTTGTAACATGATAAGTCCAAAAGCAAGACAAGCGATTCCTAATATCGGAATAACTCCTTTCTTATAACTCTTTAAAAACTTATTACTATTAACTAAATATTTACTTGTAAATATTATTAATGCTAGCTTTATAAACTCACTAGGTTGTACTCCAAATGGTCCTATTCCAAACCAACTACGACTACCATTTCTAATACTACCTATACCTGGTATTAAAACTAAAATTAATAATAAAAAGCAAATACCTAAGATGATATTTGCCTTCTTAAAATAGATATTATAATCTATTTTACTAACTATATACATTATTATAAATCCTATTACTGTAAATAATGATTGTTGTTTCACATAGTGAAAACTATCTTGAAACTTATATTCGGCCCAAATGCTTGAAGCTGAATATATCATTATAAGTCCAAATGTTACTAAGAGTATTACTGTGATTAATAAAGGCAATCCATAACCTTTTTTTTTCATCTAATCACTCTTTTCTATAACCATACTCCAAATATAATTCCACTCATAGCAAGTAACAAACCAAATACTACAAATAATTTAACTATGTCTGTTTCTTGCCAACCTAGTTTTTCAAAATGATGATGTAGTGGTGTCATCAGGAATAATTTTTTATGGAAAACTTTTAACCAAAATACTTGTAAAATAACTGATAATGTTTCTATTACAAATACACCTGCTACAACAAGTAAAGTAAGTTCTCTATGAGTAAGTATGGCAACAGCACCCATAACACCACCAAGGGCAAGAGAACCCGTATCACCCATAAATACTTTAGCAGGATGGGTATTGTAAACTAGGAAACCAATAAGGGAACCTACTAATACTAAACAAAATATTCCAATATCTTCAAAGCCTACAACAAAGGAAATAAGAGCAAAGGCAATGAAAGCAACAGCAGATAAACTTCCTGCAAGGCCATCTAAACCATCTGTTAAATTAACAGCATTAGATGCTCCTATTAAAATAAATAATATAAATAGTCCATATAACCAAGTAAGTTCTATATCAATACCAAGAGTACCTACAACAAAAGATGTCTGTCCTCCATTTTTCATATATATATAGAAAAATATTGTAGAGATAATTACTTGTCCTAATAGTTTCTGATATGTAGTAAGCCCTTCATTATTATGTTTCTTTAAAGATAAGAAGTCATCTAAAAATCCTATAATAGCAAAGCCTAGAAATACAACTAAAACTATCGCTAAGTTATCAGAATAAGATATTTTATCTGTAATTAATAGTCCTAGTGTAATCAAGACAGTGGGAATAATAAAGATTAATCCTCCCATTGTAGGCGTACCTTCTTTTTGTCTATGAGAGTATCCTACATAACTACTTATTCTCTGTCCTACTTTTAATTTTTTTAAAAGAGGTAGAAGAACAAGACCTAAAACAACACTAAATAAAAAACCAATCATAATTGCAAATACTGCTTTTGTTAGTAATAACATGACTTATCGCCTCTTTCTTCTTCAAGTATTATAGCATAAGTATTTTTGTTATTCTATATGTATTTTGTTATTTGACTTTCTCTTGTCATTTAATTTTATGATTAAATATTGTTTTTAGACTAATCTCCTAACATTAATTTAACAGTACTACCATCTTCTAATCTTGTTCCCGCTTCTGGTGACTGACTAATTATCTTCTCTCCACTACCAGAATATTCTATAGAAAAATGTTCTAATAACTTCTTCGCTTCATCAGGAGTTTTACCTACAACATCTACTACTTCATAATAGATTTTATCACTCCACTCCCAGTCCTTTTCTACTCCTCCATCTTGTTTTTCTATATCTAAAGCATCTATTATATCTAGAAGGATTCTTCTTGCAATAGGTGTTGTTGTATAACTTGAAAGTAGTGCTGTATCTTTTGGATTATCTATGGCAATATAAAGTACTGTTTCTGGATCATTAGATGGTACTATACCAACAAACGACATGATATAGTTGTTAGCAAGATAACTACCATTAACAGCCTTTTGAGCAGTACCAGTCTTTCCTCCTATTCTATAACCATCAATATAAGCAGATTTACCACCACCTAAGGCAACAACTGTCTCTAGGGCATATCTCATAATTTCACTGGTTTCTTCACTTATCACTCTCCTAACTTCAGTTTTACTATTATGTTCCATGACATTACCAGTTTCAGGCTCTAATATATTTTTTAAAACATAAGGCTTTAATAAAATACCTCCATTAATAACTGCTGATATTGCCCTTACTTGTTGAATTGGTGTAACACTAATCCCTTGACCAAAAGCAGTAGTAGCAAGTTCTATGTTTCCAACTCTATCAAGAGGAAAAATAATACCTTCTCCTTCACCATTAAGGTCTATTCCTGTTTTAGAACCAAAACCAAAGATATCTAAATAGTGAAATAATCTTTCTTTTCCAAGTAGTTGTCCCATCTTAACGAATCCAGGGTTACAACTGTTCTGAAGCACCTGCAAAAACGTTTGATGACCATGACCTCCTGCTTTCCAACACTTAATTCTAGCAGTATCTACCCTAACAGAACCCGTATCAGTAAACTCATCTTTAAATAAATCAATGACTCCTTCTTCTACTGCCGCTGCTGTTGTAACTATCTTTTGGGTAGAACCTGGTTCATAACTAGCCCAGATAGGTAAGTTACGTGATAATTCTTCAGTAGAGTAATTCTGATAGTTATTAGGATCAAAATTAGGTCTAGAACTCATCGCTAATATCTCTCCAGTATTAGGATTCATAACAACGGCTAGGGCCATATCGGGATTAAACATATCTACAACATTATCTAGTTCTCTTTCAACTGATTTTTGAATATTTATATCGATAGTAAGTTGCAAATCCATACCATCTTGAGGCTCTATATATAAATCAGTAAGTTCTAGTTTATTTCCCTTAGCATCGCTAAAATATTTAATCGCTCCATTTTCACCAGTTAGATAATCATCATATTGTAACTCTATACCAGATAGTCCTTGATTATCTATTCCAACGTAGCCTAGAACGTGTGATAACATTTCTTCATAGGGATAATATCTTTTAGACTCTTTAACTAAATAAACTCCATCAAAGTTTAAGGCCTCTATTTTATCTGCTACTTCATATGATAATCTTCTTCCTTCAGGATGAACTCTTTCAATAGATGTTTCTTTATAAACATGTTCTTTCATCTCATCAAAACTTACTCCTAGAATCTCTGCTAACTTTTCTGTTACTTCTTTTTTATTCTTAATCTGATTAGGTATTAAAACTAAAGATGTTGTTGTGATGTTATCGGCTAAGACTACTCCATTTCTGTCAAGTATTCTACCACGTGATGCTTCTATAGGAAGATTCCTACTCCAAAGATCACTAGCAAGATTTGATAATTTCTTATAATCTACTACTTGGACATAAAATACTCTTAAGACTATTATTAATAAAATACTACTAAATATTAAAAGAATAATTTTCATTCTCTTATCTATTCCTCTTGTAAACATAAAAAACTCACTACCTTTCCAGTAGTAAGTTTATGACTTAAAAATTATTATCATACTAATTCTTTAATTTTCTTATAATCTTTAGTTAATTCTTCCCTTAACTTAATTTTCTTACTTGCTCTTTCATATTCAGTAATCCAGTCTTCATATAATTCTAGTTCTTTTAAAATCTCTAATAGAATATATTCTTTTACCTCACTATCATAATGTATATAGTTTTTTTGATAATACTTAATACCTTCATCTACTTCAAAAGATGAAAAATATAATCTAGTAATAGTCTCAGTATAAAGATTATTATCACTCTTTAGCTTATATTCATAATTATACTTATGACGTTTATCTAAATTTTTAATTTTATCATTAACTTCAACAACTTTCTCATCTAACAAATTAATTGCCACTAACTTAGAATCTTCTGTTCTCAAATTATCTATAAAGATATTTATTAAGAACTCATCTAATATATCAGGATCTTTACAGTTATCTAATAAATCTATGCATACCTTTATATTATTTATAGACTCACCTGTAGATAAAATTCTTTTAAGAAGCATATCAAAGTATTCAGTTTGACTTACTCCTAAGGCTCTAAAAGTATCCCAATTAGTAAAAACTAAAGTATTAGTTCCTCTACTAACTAATTCGTATAACTCTATTAATAGTTTAGTACTTTTAACTCCTATATCAGTAGTAGAAATAGTTTTAGTTAATTCTTTATAGTATCTTTTCGCTTTAAATCTCCAATTACTTCTTTCTTTTTTAGGAACAACTTTATTAGGGGAAGAGTAATATCCCGCTTTAGCACAATCAAGAAAGTATCTCATCTCACTACACAAATCATCAAAACTAATTTTCTTATCTTCTTTTTTAGTTTTATTATTAATATCTTCTATAAATTTATCAATATCATAATCTTCTTTAACCTTTTTAGGAAGTCTCTTATATAGTTCTACTACTATATCAATCATTTCTTTTTTATCATATTTTTCTAATATCTTTCTTAAATCTTTTACTAACATAGCATTTCTCCTTAAAATATATTTTTAGCTAAAAACTTTCCTTTATCAAAATAAAAATCATCTAAAGTATATTTATCTTTATTAAACCCAAATAAAGCATATATTTCCTTATTGCTAAAATTATTTTCCTTTGTATTTACTTTTAGATATTCTCTCAAAAATTCTTTCAAAATAAAATAATTGAAAGTATTTTTGAGAAAGATCACTATTACCATGAGCTTTTTTAGAAACTATACTTTTTAATTTATCTGAATTTATTATAATAACACCTCCATATATTCAGTAACTTTTTTTTCAATATTTAATTTTTTTGCATATTTCATTAATTTGAGTAAATCTTTGTTTTTCATTTTTGAGTATTGCCTCAATGCTTTAGAAAAAATTTCTTTATCCATGTGATTTCTTGCCTTAATAATATCGCAAATAGTTCTTTCCATATCATAGACTCTTATTTTCATCCCAAAAGGTGATTCTATCGTTGTTAAACCTAAATCTAAAAATTCTCTTTTTACATAATGAAGAACAACATTTTTATCTTGTCTCAACGAACCATTATAACCTACAGGTACAGTCATATCAAAATAGAGTGGAGTCCTATCTGACAAATCATATAAATAAAGTGCAGTTGTATGCGAAAAAACACAATTCTTAGATTTTAACTGATATTTATAATAATCATCACAAAAAATATTAACTAAAGCATAATAGCCTCTACTAATCCTTTCCAGTTTATTTTGTTTCACTAATCTAGTTAACTCCATAGTATTAATACCAGCATTTTTAACTTGTTTAGTCATAAGATATCCATTATTATTATATGCCATTTGAAGAATTTTTTTTGCATTAGTCATAGTATCACTTCCCTTACTTATAATTTTATCATTTAATTAAAGTATAGTAAATAATTTTTGTTGCGTTTACTCTCATTTTTTTTCATTTTTGCGTTCTTTCGCAACATTTAATAAAACATAGAATTTGCATTTATGCACACTTTTTTAAAATTTTGTGCACAAAAATTAGCAAAAAAATATCTATATTTCAAGATATTTTAAGCATATTTCTTTTTCTTCAATATTTTATATATCTCATAGACCATCACCAAACTAAAACAAGAAAGTCCTAATAAGAATACCATTACATAAGTAAGATTATCTTTTAGAAGTATTAAAGTAATTAAACTACTAATTATTAACTTACCTATCTTTCTTGTAAAGTTTAATTTATTCATCATAACTTCATGATCGCTAGGATTAGTATTATCTAGTAATAACTCTTTAATATAATTATCAAATGGATCTCTTATTGCAAGGAATACACAAAAACCTATACTCATTAAAATAATACCAAACATTTTAAATGGTAAAAAGTTACCTATTAAAATAAGAGTAAATGATATAAGAAGACTATATCCTATAATAGATAAGACTTTACTTTTATACTTTTCATAAATTGTAAGAAAAAAATAATTAGCAAGGACTCTTACAATTTTTGAAACACTAATTATTATAGTTAAAATTATTGAAACATTTTCTAAAGATAAGAAACTATTAAGTTTATATTGAATAAATAGTTTACTATTACTTTGTCCTAAGTCAATAATAGAATAACATACTGCAAAAAGAAGTAAGAGTAAGAAAACAAGATGGGTTATCTTAACTTTTCTTATATCTTTTTTTATTACCTTTTCATTAGGAGTTTTAACTTCATATAGAAAATTTACTAAGAATAAATTAATAACACAGAAGATTAAACAACCTATCATTGGTAAGTAAGGATTTAGATTGAAAAGAAAACCAGATATAAGAGCTGGTAACATTGTAACTACAGCAAAAACTAAAGAGCCTTTGCTCTCATATTCTAAATACTTATCTTTCTCATTTAAAAAAGATAAATTATTTCTAAGTATTATGGTATCCATCTTTTTAAAATAAGCATATGCCTCATAAAGAATAGAGCCAATTAAAATAGTAAAATAATTATTACCAACAGTTATTAAGAAAGCCCCCAAGAAAAGAAGCATAACTCCTACTTTTACAGAGTTTAAGGCTCCTATTTTATTAATTATCTTTATAACCAGAGGATTCAATATAATCATTACTAATAAACTAATTGTTGTAAGAGAGCTTATTTCTAAGGCACTGAATTTCTTTACTTCTGTTAAGAATAAAGTATTAATCGTAACATAAAAGATTAAATCCCCTGAAAGTCCTGCAAATAAAGGATAGATTTTATTACTAAAAACTATCCTCTTCTTATTTACTACCATAATACTAACTCTCCATTTTTAAATTTCTTCTAATAAGTTTAAATATTTCCACTACTAGAATTGGTGATAGCGATAATAATATTACTACTAACCACTCATTTCCTGTTAGAACACTAAGTGAGAAGAACTCTCTTAGAGGTGTTATAAATAAAACTATTAAAAGGAAGAAAACAGAACCTAACATAGCAAGATATAACATTTTATTTCTTGGATAATCTTTACTAAATAGAGATGTTTCACTTGAACTTTGATTCAAAGCATGGAATATTTGTGATAGACATAAAACTGTAAAAGCCATAGTCATACCTACATTAAAGCCATCTTTTGAGCCAATGAAATAAGCAACTAAAGTGATGATAGCAAGGTAAATTCCATAGAAACCTATTCTAAAGACAAGACCTTTTTCAAATAAACTTCCTTGTTTTACAGGTTTATGTTTCATAATATTAGGACTTGCTGGATCTATTCCAAGAGCAAGTGATGGGAGGGTATCAGTTACAAGATTAATAAATAAGATATGAACAGCGAGTAAGGGACTATCTAAGTTAAATAACATAGTAACAAAAATAGTTAATACTTCAGCAATATTACCTGCTAATAAGTATTGAATAACTTTTTGAATATTACGATATACTCTTCTTCCCTCTTTAACTGCTGCTTCAATAGTTGTAAAGTTATCATCTAATAAAATCATCGCTGCTGAGTCTTTTGCAACATCTGTACCAGTTATACCCATAGCAACACCAATGTCAGCAGTCTTTAGAGCAGGAGCATCATTAACACCATCTCCTGTCATTGCAACTATTTCTTTATTTTTCTTTAGAGCATTAACAATTCTAAGTTTATCTTTAGGAGTAACTCTTGCAAAAACAGAGATATTTTTAATCGTATTTCTTAACTTTAAATCACTCATTTTACTAAGTTCTTCTCCGTCTACTACTAAATCTCCCTTTTTATAGATACCAAGGTCTTTAGCAATAGAAGTGGCCGTTAATTTATGATCTCCTGTAATCATAATTACTTTAATACCTGCTTCATGACAAGTACTAATAGCATGTTTTACTTCTTCGCGTGGTGGATCAATTATTCCCATAATACCTATGAAAGTTAAATCTTCTTCTATCTTTTCTCCTTCATGAGGAAGTGATTTAATTTTTTTACTAGCAAAACCTAATAGTCTTAGTCCTTCACTAGATAAACTTATACAATATTCTTTTACTAATTTTCTATCTTTTTCAGTAAGTCTAATTTTCCTATCATCAACAATGGCATAACTACATACATCAATTAACTCTTCGGGAGCTCCTTTACTATAAAGAATATAATCTTTCTTATCTTTAACAACAACACTCATTCTCTTTCTAATAGAATCAAATGATTCTTGAAATAAAACTTTATTTTCTTTTATCTTTTTAATATCATATCCTAACTCTTTAGCATAACTTAACAAACATCCTTCTGTAGGATCTCCTATTACTTTATCTTTATCAAGATAAGCATTATTACATAAAGCGGCACAGTAAATCATTTCATCATTATAATTATTAACAGTACTTTTATTAATAATATCAGTGTAAAGAACGCTTTTAGTAACAGTCATCTTATTTAAAGTAAGAGTCCCTGTCTTATCAGAACAAATGACAGTGGCACTACCTAAAGCTTCAACAGCAGGAAGTTTCTTAACTAAGGCATTTTTCTTAGCCATACGAGATACTCCTAAAGCCATGACTATAGTAGCAGTTGCAGGAAGTCCTTCTGGTATTACAGAAATGGCAAGGGATATAGCAACCATTAAAACACCAATAAAGTCTCTACCATAAAGAATACCTATAATAAATATTAATATCGCAACTACAACACCAATAATACTTAATATTTCTCCTACTTTATTAAGCTTTCTTTTTAATGGTGTATCTATACTATCAGTATCTTCTAACATCGTAGCGATAGAACCAACTTCTGTATCTTTAGCAGTAGCAGTTACTATTCCTAAAGCTGTTCCATAAGCAATAATCGTTGATGAGTAAACCATATTAGTTCTATCTGCAAGTGTTGTACTTTCATCTAAAATGCTCTTAGCATCTTTCTCTACAGGAACACTTTCACCAGTTAGAGATGATTCATCTACTTTTAGGCCATTTTCTTCTATTAATCTCATGTCAGCAGGAACGATATTACCATCTTCTAAATAGACAATATCACCTACTACAACATTTTTAGTTAAAATACTTTTCTTCTTACCACTTCTTATAACTGTAGTATAATGAGCATTCATATTTCTTAAGGCTTCTATAGCATCAAGGGCTTTCTTCTCCTGGATTATACTAATTAATGCATTAATAAAAATAATTATTAATATAACTACTCCTTCAGCGTATTCTCCTAGTAAAAATGAAAGAATTGAAGCCAGTAAAAGTATTAAAATCATCCTATCCTTAAGCTGTTCTACAATCATTTCTATGATAGTTTTTCGTTTTTTACTTTCTATTTCGTTTATTCCATATTTTTCTAATCTAATAGAAGCTTCTTTATTATTTAAACCTTCAATACTACTATTTAACTTTTTTATTACATCATCACTACTCTTAGTATAAGCATCTTTCAATTTTATCTATCTCCTATCTTAAAAAATATTGTATCAAAAATAAAAAGAAATTACTACCTATATAGTAACTTCTATTATCTTATTTAACACATCTTTATACTTATCATAAGCATTTTCATCTTTCATAACTAGAAAATCATCAATATTAACTAATTTATTTTCACAAACATTTTTATTGTCTTTAGTAGTAATAATTACAGCAGGAATATAACCTTTTCCATTTTCAAATAACTCTAATGTTTGTTTCGCTTTAACTTTAACAACACCTAGAACTTCATTATAATCAAATTTAAAACTATTAATATCTCCTTCAAATAAGTCTATATAAACATGTGCTTTTCGCTCTATCTTTAATAAGAGTACCATTTTTCATTTTATCCATACGCCAAGGAACAATATCTACTAAAGTGGCATCACTACTATCTATATTAAGTCCTATTTCCTCATTTATTTCTCGTCTAAAAGCATCTTTAATACTTTCACCTTTTAAAACATGACCTGATGCTGTTGTATAGAACTTATGACTACTACTTCTTATTTGAAAGTAAACACTTCCATCCATTTCATATAACCAACAATGAACAGTATTATGCCAAAGTCCTTCTTTATGAACTTCATCTCTTGTTTTATAACCTAAATAGTTTCCTTCTTCATCATAATAATCTAAATATTCCATATAATCACGATCTTATGGATTAATTTTAGCATATTTATGACTATTTATAAAGTGCTTAATCATAGAAATTACTTTAATTAAGCCTATAATGACAAGTACTGGTATTACTACTGTAAAGAAAAGAATTGTTAAACTAACACCTAATATTAGAAAAAATATATCCCTAACTTTTTGTCTCATAATCTATCACCAATTAAATAATATCATAGTATTAACAGTTATTTCCTTACAGTTTTGTTAGAAAAGAAAAAAGGCACTGTTTTAATGCCTTAAATTCTATTAATTATGAAGTCTTCTATATGTAAGAGCAACTCCAGCAAAACCTACAACTGTTAACCCTAAGAATAGTAAGATTCCATCACTTGTTTCTGGATTTTTTACATTTTCAGTAGTTGTTTCTTCAGTAGTAGTGTCTTCATCTGGTGTTACAGGTACAACATCTGTAATTTTTTCACTTGTAACAGTGTATGCATATGGAAATTCTCTTGAACCAATTGTAGCAGTTACAGACTCATACACATTATTCTCACTATTACTCATTGTATACTTATAACCATCCATATTAACATTACCAACATTTATATTATCAGTAACGTCTGCTTCTGAGTAAACAAAACCATTTTCATATAGATTAATTACTTGTTCACCAATATTAGAACCACTATTACCATAGATTGCTAATTTACCATAAACCATCATATTTCCATTTCCTTGATAAATATTAGCACGGTCACGTAATTCTATAGCACCAGGTTGTGTTATATTTATACTACCATTATTAACTAGAACACTATTAGTACCGCTTGGCATTGCTAATGTACCGTACACTCCTAGATAGGAACCTTCGTTTATAGTAAAATTAACAGGTAACTTAATATCTTCTAATTCTTCTTCTAATTCTACTTGTAATTTTACTTGAACTATAAACTGTTTACCAGTATTTAAAATAACACTACCATCAACAGTAAATAAAACTGTATCATCTTGAACATTAGTAGCATCTAAACCAGGTGTACCAGCATCATCATATTTAATAGATAAATCACCATAAGTAACAGTTAATCGTCCTTCTTTACCAACCCATTGTTCACCATTATATGTTAATGTGTCTTGTGATGTTAAAGTTAAAGGAGTCCCAGATATAAGATTAGCCATTTCATCTTCTAAACTATAATCTGCTGCATTAACATTAACAACACCCATAGCCATTACCATAACAAATGTAAATGATAAAGTTAATAATCCTCTCTTAATATTTTTCATCACTTCTTCCTCCTTCCTATTATAAGGATAGCAAAAATTATTAAAAAAGTAGAAATAATCTATTTTGTCTAATTATAGAAATTTTTCTACTTATCTTGACTCCTTCTTAATTAACTTAGCATGCATAACAATTCTATTACCAAAATCATCCTGACAAGTTGACAGTGTTAACACTTTATCGCTTGTATTAACTGTACCTGAAAACTCTACTTCACTCCTACCTTTAATCGTATTTAAAAACTCCATATAACTCTCTTCAGTACTAAAACTAGGTGTTATATAATAACTTTCTTTAGGTATAGTATAGACACTAAACACTTGCCACATGGTATTTTCAGTAGGAGTTGATAATCTCATAATATGGTTTTCTTTATTGGTATACCAAGAACTTTTTAAAATATTTCTTAAACTACCAAACATAGTTCCATTATATCTACTATGAGCATAGATTATAGTATTTTGATTAAAGTTAACTGCATCATTTCGATAATCCATAAATACCCATCCAGCATCGTTATAAGTCTTATCAAAAGCATGATGTAAGTAATAATCATTATCTTTTGTTTGAACTATAGGATAATTTACATTGGTACCTTTTATTTCTATCCAACCTACTGTATCACTATTTTTAGAAAGTAATTCATTGAAATCTACTTCTAAAAGATTCATTTTAATATAGTCCCAATAATCATCAGAAACATCTTCTGGAGGATTGATATTTTCAGTTTTTTCACTATCTTCTTTATCTTTTATTTTAGTAGTTTTAATGACATCATCAGAAATACTTTCTATTTCTTTATTATCATTATACCATGAATATACTTGATAAGCAGAAAAGGCAAAGATACTAAGAAAGAAAAGAAGAAATACGACTATAACCCATTTTCTGAATCTAAGTTTTTTCTTTTTTTTCTTTTTATTTCTATATTCTTCTCTTGATTCCATATTATTGTCACCTTAGTTAATTATATACCAAAAAGTTTTAGAAAAAAAGCCCTATTAGGCTTTTTCATAATCACATTTACTACATTTTATTTTCTTATCTTTTTCTATAAGCATTTCCCCACACTTAGGACATGGCTCTCCTATTGGTTTATCCCAAAAAGCTTCTTTACATTTAGGAAAGTTACTACAACCATAGAAAGTTTTACCTCGTCTTGTTTTTCTTTCTAAGATTTTACCATCACATTTAAGACAATCACAAATTTCTATAATCTTTTTCTCTTCTTTTTTTATATATTTACACTCAGGATAATTAGAACAAGCG
The DNA here is from genome assembly GCA_018715925.1 of Candidatus Onthousia faecipullorum. Lineage (GTDB taxonomy): Bacteria > Bacillota_I > Bacilli_A > RF39 > UBA660 > Onthousia > Onthousia faecipullorum. Next base: position 7,274 of record DVKQ01000082.1, on the reverse strand, counting down.
ACAAACTCTCCATAACGCCCTTGTCTTTTAACTAAAGGACTACCACACTCTGGACATATTTCTCCTGTTTCTTCGGCAGGCTTTTTCTCCATATCACTAAAAGCTTGTTTAACACGAGGTTCAAAGACATCATAAAACTCTTTTAACACTTCGTTCCAAACTAAGTTACCATCTGCTATCTTATCAAGTTCTTCTTCCATATTTTTAGTGTATTCTACATTTATGATATCGCTAAAGAACTCTTGTAATTTATCGGTTGTCTCTATGCCTATTTCTGTTGGAATAAACTTTTTATCTTCTATTTTTACATAACCACGTTCTTTAATTGTATCGATAGTCTTAGCATAAGTAGAAGGACGTCCTATTCCTAAATCTTCCATCTCTTTAATAAGCTTTGCTTCTGTGTATCTTGCAGGTGGTTTAGTAAAGTGTTGTTCAGATAAAATATCACTTGCTTTATAGTTATTACCTTCAATTAGTTCTGGAATAATCTTATCTTCATTTTTCTCATAATCGCTATATACTTTTAAATACCCATCAAAGTTTAAGATACTACCAGTCGCTTTAAATAAATAACTATTATTATCAAAGATTAAAGTTGTTTGATCCATAACAGCATCAGCCATAAGAGATGCTAAAGCTCTTTTATAGATTAGGCTATATAGTTTAAATTCATCATTTGATAGATATTGTTTTACTTTTAATGGTTCTCTTAAAATACTAGTAGGTCTAATTCCTTCATGAGCATCTTGAACATTATCGGTTTTTTTGGCATGTTTTGTATAACCAATATATTTTTTACCAAAGTTCTCTTCTATATAGTGCATTGTACTACCAACAAACTCATCAGAAAGTCTAATAGAATCTGTTCTCATATAAGTAATAAGACCAACTGTTTCATCACCTAAATCTATTCCTTCGTATAACTTCTGAGCGATAGACATTGTCTTTTTAGCAGTAAAGCCTAATTTAGTAGATGCTTCTTGTTGTAGAGTTGATGTAATAAAAGGAGCCCTACTTGCTTTCTTTCTTTTCTTTTTTTCAATACTACTTAAGTTATAATCATCTCCTAAAGACTCTAATACTTTGTTAGCTTGGTCTTCATTATGAAGTTTTATATCTTCATCTTTATATTTAAATAAACTTGCCTCTGTATTTTCGATGATGGCAGTTATTGTAAAGTACTCTTCTGGTACAAAAGCTTCTATTTCTCGTTCTCTATCAACAATAAGCTTTAAGGCAACACTTTGAACACGTCCGGCACTTTTCGCTTTTATTTTTGATTGTAATAACTTAGATAATCTAAAACCAATTATTCTATCAAGTATTCTTCTAGTCTCTTGACTCTTAACTAAGTTATCATCTATTTTAGTTGGATGTTTAATAGCATAGTTTACTTTATCTTTAGTTATTTCATGAAATAAAACTCTATCATAGTCTTTATCTTTAATATTTAAAGCTTCTTTTAAATGCCAACTAATCGCTTCTCCCTCACGATCTGGGTCGGTTGCAAGTATTACATGGTTAGCATCTTTAACATCTTTTTTTAACTCGGTAATTATCTTTTTCTTACCCTTTAAAGGTACATAATTAGGTTTAAAGCCATCTTCTATATCAACCCCAAGCCCTAAAGGACCACTTGTTGCTAAATCTCTAATATGCCCCTGGCTTGCTACTACTTTATAATCATTACCTAAATATTTTTCAATAGTTTTACTCTTACTAGGGCTTTCCACTATCACTAAGTTTTTAGACATCTAATCCCTTCTTTCATACAATTTTATACATTACAAAATTTACTTTGTCAACTCTAAATATTCACTTACTGGTCCGTAGCTTCTTCTATGTTCATCCAAAATACCATATTTTTTTATGGCCTCTAGATGTTTTTTAGTAGGATAACCTTTATTATTTTTAAAGTCATACATAGGGTATTTTAAATCTAATTCATCTAACATTCTATCTCTTGTGACTTTAGCGATAACTGATGCTGCACTTATAGTAATACTTTTTAAATCTCCTTTAATAATAGATGTTGTAGGGATATCTATATCTAGCTTCATCGCATCTATTAATACGTGTTCTACTTTACAAGGGCAATTTTTAATCGCTTCCTTCATAGCCATCTTTGTCGCTTCATAAATATTAACTTCATCTATTTTTTTCTCACTTATAATACCTACTCCTACTCCTAACGCTTGCCTCATAATCTCATCATAAAAGTATTCACGCTTCTTTTCACTAAGTTTTTTAGAATCAGTTAACCCTTCTAGATTAAAATGCTCTGGTAAAACGACACAAGCAGCGACAACAGGACCTACTAATGGACCTCTTCCTACTTCATCAACTCCAGCGATAAAGTTAATACCATCACTTCTTAACTTTCTTTCAAAATAATAGTTATCTTTAAGACACACTTTTAACTCTAATTCTTTTATTAGTTTCTTATCTTTAGGTCTATTTAATCTTTTCTTTATTTCTAAACATCCTTCTAATGATAAGAATCTATAATCATTAATTAAAACTACATCTTGATATCCATATAAGTTATAACCTATTTTAAAACAGTCCTTATATTTAACTTCTATACCAAAAGCACCTATTCTAGTAGACCAATCTAGTTCATCATAGAACTCTTTAGAACAGGTAAGATCTATATCAGTAGTTTCATCTATTACTCCTTGAACTACTAAAGATGCTCCACTAATTACTATATATTTATCTTTAGGTAAATCTAATTTTTCTAACTCTTTAAATATCTCTAACTTATTCATAAACTACATCCTCTACTTTTAACTATCCCTATATATTATTAACTGAATAATAAAATATTTTGGCATGATTTGTAATATATTGGTAATTTTTTTTATTTTTTCTATTATTTTCTAAAAAGTTTATAACTATAGATATATCATCAGCATCGGTCATTATAATCATAACTTCTTTACCTATGTTTAATTGTTCTGCCATAATTTTCTCATTTAACATACTAGGTATAAAGATATAAAAATCTACATCTATATAACTACCACTATCTTCACTTAAAACTACACCTTTTTTTCTATTAGTAAATACTCTAATAATTTGATATAAAAGATTATAACTACTACTACAAACATAAATATCTAAATTAGAAAATCTATCAGTTACTTTTTTTACTTCTTCTGTATAACTTAAGTTATTAGATACAACTGTCTGATAATCTTCTATAAGTAATGCTTCGTTTATAGGTAATAAGTTAATAATAACTTTCCCTTTAAAGTTATTTAACATAGAAAGAGCATTATCTAATGTTAAGATATCATAGTAAGTTAATTCACTTAAATTATTATTTTGGATTGTATTAATAGTTATCTTATTAGTAGTTACAGGTGAAAAGACTAAGACTTTCTTATCTTTAGTCATAACTATATCTAACATAACCCCAGTTAAACCTTCTAAACTATTAACAGACTCAATAAAGGTTTTATTATTATATAAATTACTTTTATGAGCGATAATTTTCATAATAAAAACCATCCTTTCTTCTATAGAATATGTAGAAAGGATAGTTTTTTTAACTTAATTTTGCTTTTATTTTATTAGATACTTCCTTCATATCACATCTTCCTTTAACTAAAGGTGTAACTAGCCTCATTACTTTACCCATATCTTTAATAGAAGATGCTTCTGTCTCTTTTAAGGCCTCAGTAATTATTTTATCAACTTCTTCTTCACTTAATGGTTCAGGTAGATATTCTTTAATAATAGCGATTTCTTTATCTAAATTCTCTACTAAATCAGTTCTTCCTGCTTTACTAAACTCTAACTTTGACTCTTCACGAGTTTTAAGTTCTTTTGCAAGTACATCTATAACTACTTCATCTGTTATTTCTATTTTTTTATCAATACGCATCATATCGATAGATGCTTTAATCATCCTAATAACAGAAAGTCTAAATTTATCTTGTTCTTTCATGGCTTTAACCATTTCACTTTTTATTTTATCAAACATAACTAATCCTCCTTATTTGCAACAACTTCTTTTTTAGTTAAGTAATAATTATCTTTATCTTTAGTAAAAGTAAAGTCATAAGTATCTTCGACTGTACCAAATACTCCATTTAAAACTTCAACTGTTATAATAATATTACCATCGTCATCAAGAGTTGCATTTTTTAAATTCATATTAACAGGATCTACACTAACTTCCTCTTCTTTAGTATATATTGCATAACCATCGTTAATAGCATCAAAGAAAGCATAATGATTAGCATCAGTTTCAAAAGATATATTTTCTATATTAGTATCAGGTCCATAAATATCTTTTATAGTATCTTCAATATCACTTCTTTTAATAAAGTCAGTTTCATCTTCACAAGTATATCCTGTAGTATCATCCATAACATTAACAGTATCACAATCTATAGTATCAATATTATCAGTATTTTTATAGCCATAATATAACATTGTCCTAGTATTCATAACATCGAGTGACTCTATATCATTATAGGCAACTTTTTCATATAAATCCTTTACTACTTTATCATCAGTAGAAATACTATTATCATTACTATTTAGTTTTCTATAAGCGAAGATTATACCACCTACTACAAGTTCTAAGATGATAATTATAATTACAACTTTAATCCAAGTATTATTTTTTTTCATATTTCCTCCTATATTTTCTTCTTTTTAATAAAGAACTTAGTATTATAAAATAAGAATATAGACATTATTCCAATATAAGCCCAAGCGATAATTGTATAAAGGATTCCATCTGTATAATTACCTGCAATTGCTAAAATACTTTCAGGAATATAATTATCAATAACTGCAGCAAGGTCAGGAAGTCCTATATTATTTTTAATAAATGTTAATATTCTTAAGAAGATATCAATGATTCCTATAAAGTAAACAAAACTTGAGAATCTTCTAAAATACATTACTACTATTAATATTAATACAACTAATACCACTAAATCAATATACATAACCACAACTCCTTATTTTTCTATGAAATATAGATTATACTGTTTTTCTCTACCTAAAGTAGTTTCATCTCCATGTCCTGGATATAAAGTAATATCATCAGCATAAGTTTTAATTCTTGCAATAGACTTATCCATCTCTTCACTACTACCAGTAGGAAGGTCACATCTACCAACAGTATCTCTAAAAACAAAATCTCCTACAAACATAGCTTTCTCTTCTTCAAAGTAAAATGTTACAGAATCACTACTATGTCCTGGTGTCATTAGAGGAATAAATTTAAAAGAACCAACACTAACTTCTTTCGAGTCTATTAAATTACTTTTCTTAAATATTTTTAATCTCCTGTTAGAGTTTAAGAAGTCTCTTAAGGCTCCAATATGATCAAAGTGAGCATGAGTAACTAAAACACCTATAATTTTATCAGTACCAACTAACTCTTTAATATCTTTACTATCACTTCCAGGATCTACTATTAAACAAGTACCATCCTTACTTAATACATAACAATTCTCTTCTAATGCCCCTGTTACTATTTTTTTAATCTCCATATGTAATCTCCTATCTACATAATATATGATAGAAAAAATTAGCTTAATCGTCAAGCGAAAAAGAACATTTATTTGCCATTTTTATTATATATTCATGTCTAATTTTCTTCAAAAAAAGAACTATATCTTAATTTTGTAGATATAGTGGCAACTTCCTACATTAACGTAGTTATTTGTTTCTTAGATAGTCCTGTCGCTTTCATTATATCTTTAACAGACAAATTCATTTTAAGAAGATTCTTTGCAATAGATTTTTTCTCATTAGTAGCACCTTCTTTCCTGCCCTCTTTTCTACCATCACTTCTTGCAGAATTAATCTCCATCTTATGAACTATCTCTTCATCATATATTGCACCAAATTCATCATCTAAGCCTAATTCTTTTAACTTTTCCATAATTATTTTTCCCTCCTTTAAATCTCCTACTATTCGCTCCATCTCTTCATAAGATTCGGCTGTTAACATAGATAAAAATGTTTCATATTTATTAGTTCCATTATAGACTATTCCTTTATAGTCTAATAGATTTGTTGCTACTACTCTTATATCTTTAAGTTTATCTTTACATTTACAATCTTCTAGTTTATAGTCTCCCTGGTATCTTCTTTTTACTTTATCACTCATTATTTTATAGTTTAGATTAAGTTGAGTTACATATCTTTGATAATATTGCTGTCCTTTGATATAACCATTTCCTGCTAACCTTAAAGCATATTTAAGACTTTTAATAAAGGTATGAGGATAAACAAATTGATTTAATTCTAAGTTAAATAACTTAGTCTTACTAATAAAGATTAAATCTAATCTATAATCTTTACCTCTATTACCTGTATTAAGTTCAGGATCCATTAACTGATATCCCTTCAAGTCAACACCAGTTTTAAACTTAATTACCTCTTCATAAAACCATCTATAATGATCATCTTTAATTAGAGCTTTTGCAGTTGTATCTGACATTAATGATATAAATCTTGGTACTTTATTCATAAAGTTCCCCCTTTCTGCAATAGTTGTATCATATGTTAGAAACTAATGCAAAAAGGCAATTTTGCAAATTCACCTCCAAAATAGGGGTGAATTTTGCATTTTCCCCTGGCGAATTTTAAAGATTCACCCTAAAAAGTACCCTCAATTTTCAAAATTCATACTTTTTTTAAAAATTTTTAATAACCTCCTTTTACCCATCTTTTATAAAAGTCTCCCATCTATATACAATGTATCATGAAAGCTAGAAGAAATCAAGTGGTTTTTGTAATATATTACATACAAAAAGAAGAACTGTGACAGTGTATAAACATAGAAAAAAGAAGAATTAATTTTCTTCTTAAAGTTAAAGACTAGGACTCATCACGAGGCGGAACGAGTAGTAACTATCAGCACTACCAAGAGTCCAGAAATTAAAGCCGAACACTCCTGCACCAGTACTACCATTAAAGAGACCGCCGCGCAACAACCATGGGTGCTCCTCACTTACCATAGTTCGATAATCATTATACCAACCTGCTGTTTCTGATAAGCCATGACTTAAGCACTCGCTTCCATTACATGCTAATGCTACATTATTGCTTGTATACTTATCATAATATTTACTTTCTAATGTTAATGGTTCACTAAAACCTGAGCTTGCAGCAATATCGTTATAGTTTCCCATAACGTACTCCCAGGCTCCTCCACTCATATCATATACTCCATAGATTGTTCCTGTCGTACTGGCTCCTACTCCTTTTCCTGTCATTCCTTCTTCTGTTCTTAT
>DVKQ01000081.1 GCA_018715925.1 Candidatus Onthousia faecipullorum | reverse complement strand
AAGGATTAGTAGATATAATGTGTTATTTATCTTTGGCTCAAAAATCAAATTTTCAGTAAAAAAATAGCAGGAAAGCCTTTTAATATATGACTTTCTCTGCTATTCATAATTTATTTCATGTTTTTATCCTGTTATACACTTTACATTAAGGCTTTAAAGATGTTATAGGTATAATGTAAATGCCTGTTTCTTCATCTTTAATGATAGCACTAAAATTACCAACTATTATGCACATAAATCTTGGCTTTTTGCTTACATTATTATAAAATTTTAATAGACTTTCTTTAGCAGAATCTATACTTCTATAATTTAGTTTTATTTCAATAGCAGCATATTCCCCATCTTTAAACTCTAAAATAGCATCTACTTCATCACCACTTGCATTATCTCTAAAATGATATAAATGTCCATCTAAATAATCCATATAAATTCTTAAATCTCTTTCAACTAATGCTTCAAACATTAGTCCAAATGTATTAAAGTCATGCATTAGTTTATCTACTGATAAATCTAGTAGTGCACAGCTTAATGATGGATCAACTAAATGTCTTTTAGCAGATTTTCCAATTCTTTTAGAAGATCTATAATTAATACTATAAGCTTCTTGATTAGCAGTTAGATATAGGGCATCTAAAGCACTAATATAATCGGCAATTGTTTTTCTACTTTCAATTAAGTCATCACTACTTTCATATTCTGCTATATCTTTTACTATAGTATCATTACCAATAGGTGATGATTCATTTCTTGCAAGTGATTTTAAAATCATTCGCATTTTATTAGAGTCTCTTTTATGATCTTTTCTTTCATGTATATCTTTATTTATAATAGTTTCAATATAATTACTTGGTATGATATCAATATCAGAAAGAACAGTATTAATATTTTCTGGCCAGCCACCTCTTATTATTAGTCTTGCTAATTCATCGAGTTCATATTTCTTAACTGACTTACCTATATCTTTATTATTAAACATATCTATAATACTAATATCACCACTTGAGTCCCCTGATTCATAAAGACTCATGGGGTACATTTTTAAAGTGGCAATTCTTCCGGCTCCAGAATGAAATACTTCTTCTTCTTTCTCTTTTTTAGTAAGAGTAGTAGAACCAGTTAAAATAAATTTTCCTTTATTATGATCACTATCACACTCATGTCTAACTGAATCCCATATACTAGGTACTAATTGCCATTCATCGATTAACTCTGGTCTAAGACTATTAAATATATATTTGGGATTTGCTCTCGCTAAGTCTCTTTTATCTTTTTCCGTCATATAAACAACACTATTAGCATGATTTAATGATGTCCAAGTTTTACCGCACCATTTTGGTCCTTCTATCGAAATAGCTCCAAAGATTTTTAAATACCTTGATAATTTGTCATCAATCAATCTTTTACTATAGTTTTCTTTTGTTAAACTCATGTTTATCACCTTTCCTATATTGATATTATATAACAACATTACCCACTTTTCAAGTGTTTTGTTACCCACTTTTCAATATTTTTGCTGTTTTTGTTGTGCAATTTTCTTTATTTTGACTATGAAACTTTCACTATTAATATTATTAAACTAATAAAGAAAGTTATACTTTTATTTTTTTAGAATAAGTTTTATTAGGTGAAGTGCTATGAAAAAAGTATTAGTTGTTTTGTTATTATTTTTATTACCTTTAAATGTTTTTGGTAAAGAAGATACCTTTGATACTGCTAGAAGTAGTATTGTTATGGATTTAGATAGCGGTCGTGTTTTATATCAGAATAATGCTGATGAAGAACGTTTAATTGCCTCTATTACAAAGATAATGACTTGTATTATTGCTATTGAAGAAGGAGATTTAAATAGTGAAGTTGAAGCAGGAGAAGAAATATTAAAGATGTATGGAACTAGTATTTATTTAGAGTTAAATGAAAAGATGAAGTTAATTGATTTACTTTATGGACTTATGCTTAGAAGCGGGAATGATGCATCAGTTGTTATCGCTAAAGCAGTGGCAGGAAGTGAAGATGAGTTTGTTAAACTTATGAATAAGAAAGCTAAGGAGTTAGGGATGACTAATACTACTTTTAGTAATCCTCATGGACTTGATGAAGAAACTAAGAACTACTCTACTGCTAGAGATATGGCAAAACTAACTAGTTATGCTTATAAAAATAAGACTTATAGAAAGATAACTGGTACTGAAGAATATAGAGTTAAAACAGATAATAAAAGTTATCTTTGGTATAATAGGATGAAGTTATTAGGTGATTATAAATACTGTACGGGTGGTAAAAATGGTTATACTCCTAGTGCTGGTAAAACACTTGTTACTACTCATAAAAAAGGTGATTTAAAAATAACTGTAGTTACTTTAGATGATAATGATGAGTATAATAATCATGAAAGACTTGCTGAGTACATCTTTGATAATTATAGTAACTATAATATAGTAGATAAAAAAGATTTTGATCTTGTTTTAGATGATAATAAATATTATGTAAAGAAATCTTTTACTTACCCTTTAACAGAAGATGAAAAAGATAATGTAAAAGTTCTTGCTAGTATAGATGATTCCTTAAATAGTGGAAAAGTTGGTAATATTAAAATTAGTCTTAATAATAAAACTTTAAAGAAGATTCCTATTTATATAGAAGAAAAAAAGAAAAAGGAAAACTTCTTTACTAAGTTGTTTTCCTAAGTCTAAAGAAATTAATAGATGGTCTTGCATTAATTCTAACATCATAAGTATCTGTACCTATTCCTCCAGTAATATAGAATTTTGTATTATTAATTTCATAGTATGAATTTATATATTTAGAAGCATTATCTTTAGGAGCAAGATTAACTAAGTAAGGTATTCTTATCTCTCCTAAATGAGAATGTCCTGCTAAAGCGAGATCTACTTTATAGCTTCCTATAAATTCATCTATATAATCTGGTTTATGAAATATAGTTATTGTATAAGTAGCATCATTATAATTAGCAAAGGCTTTATTATAATCTATTGTATCATTATTAGTATTTAAACCAACTAGCATAATAGGTTCATTAGACTCATTATAAATTAATTCATTACTATCATCTAATATAGTAAAACCACAATCTACTAAAATAGATATCGCTTCATCATTATCTGTTTCTCCTAAAACAGCATATTTACCTAAAGTAGAGTCTAATTTCTTTAATTCATTAACTAGTTTTTTTCTACTTCCTGGAGTTAAGTCTTCATTACTTAATAAGTCTCCTGTAAAAAGAATTAAATCAGGATTTCTTTTCGTAATAGCACTTACTACATCTTTTAGTAGAGTATTATTACTATAATGTAGGTCACCAAATTGGATAACTTTAAGACCACTAAATGATTCTGGTAATTTATTATTTACAATAGCTTCTTCATTTACTATTAGAGAAGTAGTACCTATTTTAGTAATGTAAAGAAATGTAAAAAAGACAAGTAGAAAGATTATAATAATAGATATTACTATTCTTTTTACTATCTTTTTAACTACTGTAGCTTGTTTTTCTCTATCTATATCTTTTTGTTTATCTTCGTTTAATTCAATTCTACTCTTCATTACTTATCCCTCTATAATAAGTATATAGGAAAATAAACTTTTTTTAAAGTCTTACTTTTTCTATTTCCTCTTTTAGATTATCATAGGTCATACTACCAAAAGATGTAAAAGCGATATTACCATTAGAGTTTATTATATATGTATTAGGATAGGTTGTTATATAGTATTTATTAAATAATTTGTCTTTAGCATTTAGTGATGTAAAGGTATAATTATTCTCTTTTAAGAAGTCTATTATATCTTCTTTAGGGTTACGGGAAGTATTGGCAATACCTAGTATGATAACATCATCTTTATTTTGATTATAGTCATTATATAATCTTTCAATATAAGGAAGTTCATCTAGACAAGAAAAACAATCAATAGCATAGAAATGTAGCATTATTGTTTTACCTATATAATCATCTAATGTATGAGTATTATTAAATTGATCCTTTAAAGTAAAGTTAATAGGTGTTCCTAGTTCTACTTTACCTGTAGTTTTTACTTTTTCATCATTTTTAACAGTTTCCATTGTAAAGCCTGTATAGGATACAAACATTCCCATAACTATAATAATAATCGCTCCTACTTTAACAACATAGTTTAAGATATGTTGTTTTCTTTTAATTATATTTAAGACTTTAGTAGTAAATAGTCCTAATACTATAAATGGTAATAAAAATCCTATAGCATATACTAAGACAAAGATATTACCTATTAAAGCAGTACTTGCAGTTGATGCCATGATTAGAGTAGATGATAAAGCTGGTCCTACACAAGGAGTCCAAGCGAACGAGAATAAAAAGCCCATTAAAAAGGCAGTTTTCTTACTCATCTTATTAGGATTAAAATTAATCTTTAATTTTTTCTCTTTATTTAGAAAATCTACTTTTATTATGCCTAATTGGAATAGTCCTAATATTACGATTAAGATTCCTCCTATTTCTAAGAATATTTTTCTATTATCTTTAAAGAATAGTCCTAATCCTGTAAAAGATAAACCTAAAATAAAGAAAGACATAGATATTCCTAAGATAAAGAATAAGGTATAGATTAAAACAACTTTTCTTTTATAAGTAACATTACCATCTTTATCTATTTCTTTAGCATTAGTAGCAAGATAGCCCATATATAAAGGTATTAAAGGAATAACACATGGTGAGAAAAAAGATATAATTCCTTCTAAAAATATTCCTAATATTTGCATTAATTCAGTCATTAAATCACGCTCCTAAAAGATTCTAACAAAAAATAGAGTATATTACAACTCTAATTTTCTTTTGTACTTAATATTGCTAGGAAAGCATCAGGTGGTACTTCTACACTACCTATTTGTTTCATCTTCTTTTTACCTTCTTTTTGCTTTTCTAATAGTTTTTTCTTACGAGTAATATCTCCTCCATAACATTTAGCAAGAACATCTTTTCTTAAAGCTTTTATATCGCTCCTTGCAATTACTTTATTACCAATAGAAGCTTGGATAGGTACTTCAAATAGTTGTCTTGGTATTACTTCTTTTAGTCTATGAACAATTAACTTACCTCTATTATATGCAAAGTCTTTATGAACAATAACACTTAAAGCATCTACTACTTCACCATTTAATAAGATATCTAGTTTTACTAAGTCACTTGCCTCATAACCTATTACTTCATAGTCAAAAGAAGCATATCCTTTAGTAATTGATTTTAATTTATCAAAGAAGTCATATACTATTTCTGATAACGGTAATTTATATATGAGACATACTCTTACATCATCTAGATAATTCATATTAATAAAAGTACCTCGTTTATCTTGACATAGTTCCATTAAAGGTCCTATATAGTCTTTAGGAGTATAAATAGAGGTTTTAACATATGGCTCTTTTATTTCTTTTATCTTAACTTTAGGAGGCATCTTATTAGGGGCATCTACTTGAATGATGCTACCATCAGTAAGGGTTACTTCATAAATAACTGATGGAGTTGTAGCGACTACATCAATATTAAATTCCCGTTTAATTCTTTCTATTGTTACTTCCATATGTAATAGTCCTAAAAAGCCTGTTCTAAAACCAAAACCTAAAGCGACTGAGGTTTCTGGTTCAAAAACAAGGGCGGCATCATTTAATTTTAGTTTTGCTAAAGCTTCTCTTAATTCTTCAAACTGATTAGTCTCAAGAGGATAAAGTCCACAGTAAACTACACTTTTTAATTTCTTATAGCCTGGTAAAGGCTTTACTTCTTCTTTAGTAGAATTTAAAGTAATAGTATCTCCTACATGAACATCACTAATACTTTTAATAGAGGCATAAATATAACCTACTTCTCCTGTACTTAGAGAATTAACTTCTACTTCTTTAGGAGTATTTTTTAGAATAGATAATACTTCATATGAGGCACTACTTTCTAGCATATAGATAGTATCTCCTTTTTTTACACTACCATTAAAAATACGAACTGCTGTTAAAACTCCACGATAAGAGTCATAAATACTATCAAAGATTAATCCTTGTAAAGGATTAGTAACATCTCCATTAGGAGCAGGTATCTTAGTGATAATGGCATCTAATAATTCTTTTATACCTTCACCAGTCTTGGCACTAGTTAAAATAATTTCCTTTTCATCAAATCCTAAATTAGTAAGTTCTTCAGTTACTTTAGGAATATCAGCACTAGGTAGATCTATTTTATTAATGACAGGGATAATAGTTAGGTTATTATCAAGGGCAAGATAGAGATTAGCAAGGGTTTGAGCTTCTATTCCCTGGGTTGCATCTACTACTAAAATAGCTCCTTCACAAGAAGCAAGAGAACGGTTAACTTCATAGGAAAAATCTACATGACCAGGAGTATCTATTAAGTTTAATAAATATGTTTCATTATTATATAGATAATTAATAGATACAGCATTTAATTTAATAGTAATACCACGTTCTCTTTCTATATCCATAGAATCTAATAATTGATCTTTCATTTCCCTTTCTGTAACCGCTTTAGTCTCTTCTAAAATTCTATCTGCTAAAGTACTTTTACCATGATCTATATGTGCAATTATGGAAAAATTACGAATATTTTCTTGTTTCATAAACATCACCTACTTAAAAATATAGTAACATCAGTTACTATATTATCATATTTTTAAGAGTTTTTTAACTCCTCGATTTGTTTTTTAGACAAACCAGTTGTTTTAATAATATCATCAATAGTTAAATTCATATCTAACATTTTCTTTGCTAGTTCTTCTTTCTCTTTCTCAAAAGACTTTTTATCTTCTTCAAGAGACTCTTGTCCTTCTTCAAGAGTTTTCTGCCTCTCTTCGAGAGTTTTACTCTTCTCTTCAAGAATTTTACTATTTTCTTCTATAAATTTCTTGCCTTCTTCAATTTTTAATAAATCGTCTTTAACATATTCTTTAGCCTTTTGTTTCCACTCCCATTCTTTATGTCTTTCATAATCGTAAGCACCTATTATACCTATATTATCAGATAGTTTTGTTATCTTTTCTTTCGCTTCCATTAACCCTTCAACTCCTTCACTAATCTTTTCTAAATCTTCACGTTTTTTTAAAGTTAGTAAAGTTATAGCCCGCTCAAACTCACTTAACT
>DVKQ01000080.1 GCA_018715925.1 Candidatus Onthousia faecipullorum | reverse complement strand
ATATATTCTCCACTATATCTACTGGAAAGTAGTGTTCCTGATAGATTAGTATCATTATCGCCATTTAAGCGATAAGGGTTATCTATCGTTCCATCACCATCTACGATACGAACGCTAGATTTTAGATTTATTGATGGCCGGACGCCGTACGCAATGGACAGATTGTCGTAGCTCGTGAGGCCATAGTAGTACACGCTCCACACGCTAGACGCACTATAAGGAGTGATACTCCACCAATAAAGTCCGTTGTTTAAATAACCATTACTATAAGTAGTACCACTATAACTCATAGTATATTCATATATATTTAAAAGCCCTACCGCATCAGTTACCATTGTAGTAGACTCAGGCTTACTTGTAGATGTAGTTAATGTAGCATTCCATACACTATCAGTCTTAATAAAGTTCTCATAATCTCTTAAATTACCTAAGAAACCATCTACACTTGTATCATTTAGCCACTCTTCCATATAACTACCATCAAAAGCTGTATTACCATCCGCATTATAATGTATTGCACTTATATTCCATTGAGTTACCAACTTAACACTATTGTCACTTGTGTCTATTGATACGGCTCTCCATAATTTACCACTATACCAGATATAGTTATTTGGATCAGTTCCTGTTATAAATGTTTGATCTGGATCTGTTGTATTTATCGCTCCATTTTCTCCTACTCCTCTAAGTAGGGTGTCTGCTACAGGCTCACCCTGGGTGTTAACTCCATTAACAACTATCTTACCATGATAATGTTTATTTAAAACATCATTTCCTACTCCCTCTCTTATCCAGACATATAATGTATAGGTTACACTTCCTCCTGCTTCAAGAGAACCTGTCGCTATTTTATAATTAGAATCTGCTATAGAAGATAGATTAGCAGGTGTTCCTGTATCTAGCTTATATCTTATATAATCTTTATTAAGTTGATTATTTGCACAATTATCTTGACCTATCATATCAGTATCATCTTCTATAAAGATTTCATAGTCTGCTGCTAAAGTTCCTGTATTTGTTATTTTAAATGTATATGGTGTTAACTTCATTCCTTCTTCATCGGACATAGGGTACTGTCCTGATAAATCTATAGTATTACTTTCATCTCCAAAATCTATATTTAATGTTCCTACTTTTATAACATTATAATCTGCAGACTTTGATACTGATGTAAAAACAGCATAGGCACTACCTAGCGATATTACTGTTACACCTAATATTGATAATAATGTTATAAACAGTTGCCTTTTAGCCATTTTAGTTAGAGCTACTTCTTTGAAGTTATATTCTTCTATCTTTTCTTTAGTAATTTTCTTTCTATTGTTAAATCTCTTCATTATAATCAACACCCTATCTTTAGATATAGTATAGCAAATATTAAGAGAGTAATCTAGTACTTTTTGTAATTTTTATTTGCAATAATTCGCATTTTTTACTGCAGTAAACTAAAAAGATAGGCTTTATTGGCCTACCTGCTAAGTTATATTACTTATTTATTAGTATAACTTCCGCTAACTTGATTTAAGCCATTTTGTACTAAACGTCTAGCGATTTCTACCACTGTTTAATTCGTTAGCTATTTCATATTTCATTTTATCAATAGCTTGTTTTTTCAAAATTTTACTGCAGTTTTACTGCAGTTTTACTGCAGTTTTCATTTTATTACCCATTGAGATTTTTTGTCTGTTCCTATATTTTCTATTAAATTATTCTTTCTTAAATATGCTAACATGTATCTTATTTTATTATTCAAATCTTTAGAATTATTTACTTTTAGTACAGGTGCTAGAAAATTATTAATTTCTTTTCTAGTAACAATACCATTTTCTTTAATGAAATTATATAGTTTTTCTTTGTTTTCATCTAAATGTAAATTATGTTCTTGTTCTAATGATACTTTATTTGTTTCTAAAGGTACTATTACTTTAAAGACATCATCATCTTTAAAACTAGGAATCCCTCCTGTATATATTTTATTATATTTAGTTATTTTCTTTATACCTGATCCTAACTCATCTGCTAAACCTATTTCTTTAAAGAAATTAGCTAATTTCGGATTTTTAGGATAAGGTGTATAGTTATATAAATCTATATAACCAATGTTTTTAGGCTTATTGGCATTTTCTGTAATTATAGCATCTTTTGTAATAATTAATCTTGCAGGTAAAGGATTAGAGTATTCTCTATGTATTAATAGATTAACACATAATTCTCTTGCTATAATATCTCTTACATTTATTCTTTGATTATTTTCTAGATAAAATTTATCATTTAAATGTTTGGCAATAAAACTTACTAATCTTTCATAACTTTCTAATAAATTAGTCTTTATATCATCCCTATCATCATATCTATCTATATCTTTTACTCTTAATATAGCATCTGTTCTATAATATGATAGAGCTGATGCTATTACTTCGTCTTTACCAAATAATAAAATCCCCGCTAAATTAATTCCAACTTTACCAGTTTGTAAATCCTTTTCATATAAAGATGCACTTCTTAACAGTTCCATATCATTCATTGTAGCCCATGGGTGATTAGCTGTTCTATTAATAGCCATTTGTCTTGCCTTTTCTATTAAATCTTTTCTTAAATCATCTAATGTAGCATATGGATAAATTTTGTTTTCTATATAAGTACTACTTTTTCTTATATATAGATTGGAAACTAAAGTAGTATTATTAGTAATATCATAATCTCCATCTTCATTTCTATCAAAGATTTTACCTGCACTTTTATGTACATCTGAACTTTCATAAACATAGATATAAAGAACAAATTTATCATCAACACTATATTCTTTCATTTCTAAATGAACTGTAGGAAATATCTTTTCAGGATTATTGCAAAGATTTGCAAAGTCTTTTTTCATACTTGCGATATAACTTCTATATGTACCTATTACATTTCCATCATCATCAACTCCTAAAAAGATATGTCCTCCATTTCTATTTAGCATACCACAATACTTTCAAATAATGAACTAGGTAGTTTTTCCTTAGCTTTTTTAAATTCAACAGTAGTACTTTCTCCTTCTTTTATTTTTTCATATAGATTTACTGGTAGTTTAGATAACATATTAATACCTCCTCTTCTTATATATATATTATACAACATAAAATTTATTTTTAAACTAAAAAGATAGGCTTTATAGCCTACCTCTTAAGTTATATTACTTATTTATTAGTATAACTTCCGCTAACTTGATTTAATCCATTTTGTACTAAACGTCTAGTGATTTCACCACCAACTGAACCGTTAGCACGACTAGTAGCATCTGGTCCTAAATTAACACCAAATTCGTTAGCTATTTCATATTTCATCTTATCAATAGCTTGTTTAGCACCAGGAACTCTCATTTTCATTGAACCAGTGTTCATTTTGTTGTTCATTTGTTTCACCTCCTACACTAGTAGAATGTGAAGTTTTTTAAATTTCATACATTTTTTTTACTGGTAATTTTTTCCTATAAAATATTTTCATATTTTTTTTCATTTTTATAGATAAAAGTATTATCTATAGCATCTTTTAAAATCTCAACGTAATCAACTTTAGATTCTTCTTTTAGAGTCTCATCTAAACTTGGATTAATTATAGGATGTTTAGGTACAAAGACTGTACAACAGTCTTCATATGGTAAGATACTTGTATTATAAGTATCTATTTTTTTAGCAATATCTATTATCTCTAATTTATCATAAGTCACAACTGGTCTTATTACAGGTAAATTAGTTATATTATTTATTACATACATGCTATTTAAAGTTTGAGATGCAACTTGACCAATAGATTCTCCATTAATTATAACTTTAGCATTATATTTTTTACATAAAGAATCCATTATTCTATACATCATCCTTCTCATAATAGTAATAACATAGTTAGGTGATACACTCTTATAGATTTCTTCTTGTATTTTAGTAAAAGGTACTATATAGAGATTTATATCATTAGTATAAACTTTTAATTTATTTACTAAAGTTATTACTTTTTCTCTAGCTTCTAAACTAGTATGAGGTATCGCTTCAAAGTATACTGCATCTACTTTAATTCCTCTTTTCATAGCAAGAAATCCTGCAACTGGAGAATCTATTCCTCCACTTAGCATTAATAATCCTTTTCCTTGGATTCCACTAGGATATCCACCTAAACCATTAAATTCATTATAATAGATATAAGTATTTTTTTCTCTTATTTCTACATGAATAATAACTTCTGGATTATTAACATCTACTTTAATATTATCCTTATTTTTTAAAACTATACCACCAAATATTTTAGATAATTCCATACTAGTTTTAGGAAAAGATTTATCACTTCTTTTAGTTTCAACTTTAAATGTTTTAAAGTGTTCTAATTTAACTGTTTTAATTAATTCATCTTTAATAGAATCTAAATCACTATTAGTAACATAGGCAATATGATATTTATGTATACCAAATATCTCATGTATTTTATTAATAATAGATTCTTCATCTTCTATATTATAATGTATATACATCCTAGATAAATCTTTTTCTATTAAAACATTAAAGTCTTTTAATTTATTTTCTATATTTTTTGTTAATGTATTAACAAAAAAATTACGATTACCTTTTTTAGTAGTTAATTCTCCATATTTAATTAATATTACTTTTTCCATAAACTTTTCCTTTCCACATATTCATTACGAATTTTTATACATTTTGCATATTTTTCGTAATGACCTTTAGCTTACTAATAATTTTGTTTAAATAAATCTTTATAAATTATCTTTTAATATTTTTATAAACTCTTTCGCTTCATCAATTGTACTATCTTTGGATAAAGATAGTCTTAATGATGTTTTAGATATCTCTTTGTCTTTTGTTAATAGATAGATACTTTTAGAATAGCCTTCTTTAGAAGAACAAGCTGTCTTAGTAGATAAATAGACTTCCTTAGCTTCTAATTTATGAATCATAGTCTCTGGTTTTATACCTTTAATACTAAAGTTTATAATATAAGGAGAAGAATCTATTTTAGAGTTTATTGTAACACTTTCTATCTTACTTAACTCATCTCTTAGATATTTATTAATCTCTTTTACTTTTAAATAAGCTTTAGGCTGTTCTTCTATTGCTAAACGTAGGGCTTTAGCAATAGATGCAATTAGTGGTAGAGCTGGTGTTCCTGCTCTATAAATAGTTTGACTTTCTCCTCCATTTATTAATGGTGCTAAGTTAATCTTTTCTTTTTTTACTAATAAAGCTATTCCTTTAAGACCATTAAATTTATGAGCTGATGCTGAGAATAAATCTACATTAGTTAAATTAACATCTATTTTAGTAAGGCTTTGGGTACCATCAACATGAAAGATGGCCTTACTATTTTCTTTAATTACTTTACCTATAGTATCAATATTTTGGATTACCCCTAGTTCACTATTAACATGATGAATAGAGACAAGTATAGGATCTAGTTTTAACTTCTCTTTTAAATCATTAATATCTATATGATAGTTATAATCTAATTTTAAATTAATAACTTCTACATCTAAACTATTTAAGGTATTAGTAATAGAGGGATGCTCTAAAATAGTAGTTAGTATAATTTTTTTTCTATTAGGATAAGCATCTAATACTCCTTTAATCGCTAAATTATTAGATTCACTACTACTACTTGTAAATATTACTTCATCTTCTTTTACTTTTAATAAATCACATACTTGTTCAGTAGATGCTTTCATTAACTTTCTACTAAGAAAACCTAGTTTATGTATAGAATTAGCATTACCAATATATTCTTTAGATACTTTAACAAAAGTATCTAGTACTTCATCATTTACTTTAGTTGTAGCGGCATTATCAAAATATATCACTTTACATCACCCTTTTCATTAATTATAGCATATTTATTAGTAGATAATATTCTTTCTGTTCTATTAAAATCTTTATTACTATTAAATATAATAGATATATTTCTTGCAATAGAAAAGATATCCTTAGTAAATAAATATTTATTATTAAGAAGATATTCTTTTACATCTTTAATTTTAAGAGATGAAAGTAATACAATTAGTTCTTCTATATCTTTTTTATTTTCTAAAGAAGATATCTCTTTTTCATTAAAGCCTAATCTTTGTAGTATTTTTTTATTATTTATTTTCATAGGCCCTCCGGTTAATTAACTATACTACTATCATTTAAAAGAAATTGCAAGATAATAATTTTTTACATATTAAAAGTTTTGCAATATTTATCACAAAACTTTATTCTGCAAAGACATTTTCTATAGTTAGAGTTTTATTACTATATGATGTTACTACTCCTATAAGACTTATAGAGTCTTCTTTTTCTAAATCTCTTATATTATCTGATAAAAGCTCTGCTTTTACAGTTAAATTATATTTACCTTCTATATCATCTTTAAATGTTAAAGTAATAATATTATTTTTATTACTCTTATTAGAAATAGTTCCTGTTAATCTTATAAATTCTCCTACATGGTTATTATTATCATTAATAATAGAATAGGCAAGGTCTCTTATAGTAAAAGTTTTAGGAGTAGTATTATACTTCATAAACCATGAACCTATAACAGTATCACGTCTACCTACTACTTGGTTATATTTAATTACTTTATAACCAAGGCCATAGTACTCTTTAGTTCCACCATCATCATATGTTTTAGTATTAATAGCAAGAAATGGACCAACTCCTACTTTTGTAACTAAAATAATATCTGTAGTTACTAATACTCCTATTACTATTATTACTATCATAATAACAGTAGATATTTTCTTTATCGTTTTCTCTTGTTCTACGGTTATACTTTTCTTCTCTTCAGTATTCATAAAATCACCTAACTATTCATTTTTTCTAAAAATTCTTCTTCAGTCC
The DNA here is from genome assembly GCA_018715925.1 of Candidatus Onthousia faecipullorum. Classification (GTDB taxonomy): domain Bacteria; phylum Bacillota_I; class Bacilli_A; order RF39; family UBA660; genus Onthousia; species Onthousia faecipullorum. The sequence goes on along the minus strand of DVKQ01000080.1, from coordinate 6,558 downwards.
AAATAGGTATATTTAACTCTTTCGCTTTTTCATATTTACTACCAGGGTTATCTCCTACAATAACAGCATAGGTTTTCTTTGATACAGAGCCAACTGTCTTTCCTCCAGCATTTTCTATTAAAGCTTTCGCTTCATCTCTTGTTAGTTTAGTAAGGGTTCCTGTTAAGACAAAGCTTTTATCAAGAAAGTCTTCATTAATGTTTAACTCTTCACCAATATATTCCATATTAAGACCAAGTTCTTTTAGTTCTTCTATCGTCTTTAGATTATTTATATTATTAAAGTAATCTACTATATTTTTAGAAATAATAGGTCCAATATCAGGAATCTCTACTAATTCATCATAGGTTGCTTTACTTAAATTATCTATTGTTTTATAGGTTTTTGCAAGTATTTTAGCTTTTTCTTTACCTACGTTTTTAATACCTAACCCAAATAATAGTCGTTCTAAGGAATTAGATTTACTTACCTCAATTGCATTTAATAAATTAGTAACTGACTTTTCACCATAACCTTCTAATTTAGTTAGAGCATCTTTTTTATCTTTAAGTTTATAAATATCAGGAATAGTGCTTATGAATTTAAAGTTATATAAATCTTCCATTAATCTATCTCCTAAGCCATCTATATTCATGGCAGGACGAGAGACAAAATGAATAAAACTTTCTATATGTCTTGCAGGACAATTAGGATTAGGACAGTAATAGTCTACTTCTCCTTCTTTTTTTATTAGTTTTGTATTACAAATAGGACAGTTAGTAATCATTTTAAATGGTATTTCTTTTCCTGTTCTTCGCTCTAATTTAGCTTCTACTACTTCTGGTATAACATCTCCTGCTTTTCTAATAGAGACAGTATCATGTATCATTAAACCTTTTTTTATAACATAATCTTCATTATGAAGAGTCGCTCTACTTATAGTAGAACCCATTAATTGAACTGGATCTAGTATGGCATTAGGTGTTATTTTACCGGTTCTACCTACAGTAAATAGTATATCATTTAGTTTAGTTAATACTTCTTCTGCAGGGAACTTATAGGCAATAGCCCATCTAGGAGTTCTTGCGGTAAAGCCTAGTGTTTTTTGATCTTTAAGATTATCTACTTTTATAACAACACCATCGATATCATAAGGAAGGTCTTTTCTTATTTCCCCTTTTTCATGAATATAAGCCATTACTTCACTTATATTTTTAACTATTCTATTATTGGGATTAGTCTTAAACCCTAAACTTCTCATAAACTCTAAAGCCTCGTGATGAGTTTTAATTCCAAAATCTTCTGGATTAGGTAAATGATATAAAAAGGCATCTAAATTCCTTTGTGCTGCTATTTTAGAGTCTAGCTGTCTAATTGATCCAGCGGCAGCATTTCTTGGGTTTTGAAGGGGTTTCTCGCCCTTAGAGATGCGTTCTTTATTAATCTTTTCTAGAGTTTCTTTACTCATATAAATTTCCCCTCTTACTTCAATATCAAGAGGTTGTTTTAACTTTAAAGGGATACTTTTAATAGTCTTAACATTATGAGTAATATCTTCTCCTATAACTCCATTACCACGTGTCGCTCCTCTTACTAGAATTCCTTTTTCATATTTTAAAGATACAGATAAACCATCTATTTTAAGTTCACAAACATAATTAGAGTGGACACCACTATTTTCTATTCGCTTTAGGAAATCTATTATCTCATCTTCATTAAAGACATCTCCTAAAGATAACATAGGAATAGTATGTTCTATCTTTTTAAATTCATCTATTACTTCACCACCTACTCTTTTAGTAGGTGAAGTATCAAGTACCCACTCTGGATGTAATTTTTCAATAGTTTCAAGTTCTCTATAAGCTGCATCATACTCTTGATCTGTTATTTTAGGGTCATCTAATACATAGTAGTCATAAGATGCATCATTTAATATTTTTATTAAATAGTTCATTCTTTCTATTGTAATATTATTATCCACAAGCTTTCCTTCTTTCTATCTGTTTATCCACAACTCTTGTGGATAAACTCCATCATTAATCATGTCTTTAATTGCTTTTACTACAAAGGCTTTATCTTCCATGTAAGTCATTCCATACCAAGTGGCAGTAGTATTAATAACATCTATAGTTTTAATGTTTTTCTTTAGACAACTATCTAAGATATCTGGTATACCAAATTCATAATCATCAAGATTTTTTTGATGTAGTGATAAGAAAAGATATAATTCATCACTAATAACATCAAATATATCAGGTGAAAATAATAGTAAGTTCATACTTACTAAAGTATCTTCATCTATTTCTTTACCATTACTACTGTATAGAGGAGAAGCGATGATTTTATTTTTCTTAAGAGTAACTTTACTTTCTGTTATTTTATATAAATTACCTGCTGCAACATTCATAATACCTCTTTTAGTAGTACCATTAGGAGTTAGAGTATTTTTAACTTTATAACCTACTATTCCATAATGATTATAGATGATATTATCTAAGTAAAGACTTGCTTTCATAAATGCATCTCTTCCATAGAAATCATCGGCGTTGATTACTGCAAAAGGTTCATTTATTTTATTTTTAGCACAAAGGATTGCATAAGCAGTGCCTAGTGGTTTTAATCTTTTCTTTAACAATGGTTTAAATCTAATAGGTATAAAGTCATCATTTTGAAAAACATATTCTACTTTTATATAAGGTTCTATTCTCATGCCTATAGTTTCTCTAAACTTTTGATAGTTTTCTTCTTTTATTATAAAAACTACTTTAGTAAAACCTAATCTAATCGCATCATAAATTGAATAATCTATGATAAATTCTCCATTAGGTCCAACTGATTCTAGTTGTTTAAGACCACCAAAACGGTTACCCATTCCAGCGGCCATAATTAGTAATGTTTTATCTTTTAACATGATTGCTTCCTTTCTTAATACTTTCATCTAATTTAATTATACTTTGAATAAAATTTTGATCTTTTTCAATTATTGTTTGTTGAAAAGTGTATTCATCATTATAATTATCTTTATATTCTCTATTCAAAAGAGTAGATTCAAAGAGATTATTTTTTTTATTAAAGCTTGTTTTTAATACTTCTCCGTTATAAAGACAAGTAGCAAGTGAAGTATCAAAAAGAAAACTTAAATTTTCTTCTTGTAATTCTTGTAATTCATTTATTTCATTTTGTTCTTTTTTTATTAAAACACCATGTAAGTAATTGATATAAGAATTACCAATTACTATTAAGTCATATCCTTCTTTTAATTTTTCTTCCATAATATTTTCTCCTTTATTAATTATTATATATTCCTTCTTTAATCATATCATTTATAGCATTTACAACTAGTTTTTTATCTTCTTTATAAGTTACTCCATACCACTTAGCAGTTGTTTCAATTACATCTACTGTAACTTTATTTTCTATTAACAATTCATTTAGTACTACTGGAATTAAAAACTCACAATTATATAGATTATCTTTATTATTATCTAAAAAGATAGGTAGTTTTTCTTCTAATATTTTAAAGAGACTGGAGGTAAATAGTAACATATTCATAGAGGCAATGGTGTCTTTTTCTACTTCAAAAGGTGTACTTCCATCAAGTGGTGTTACTTTTACTAAATTACCATTTAACTCAGTACTACTTTCAATTATTGCAATTAGTTCATTTTTATCATTTACTTTACAGACACCACGTTTAGCCGCACCATTTTCGGTTAATGTATTACCAAGACGATATGCGATTAGTCCATAATGATTATCTTTAATATTAGATAGATAATCACTTGCTTTCATATAGGCATCTCTTCCATAGAAATCATCGGCATTAATGATTGCGAATGGTTCATTTATTTTATCTTTAGCACAAAGTATAGCATGAGCAGTACCAAGAGGTTTCTTTCTTTCCTTTAGAAGTTCTTGATACTCTTTAGGTATATTATCATTATTTTGAAAAACATACTCTACTTTTATATGAGGTTCAACTCTTTTGCCAATAGTCTCTTTAAATATATCATAGTTTTCTTCTTTTATTATAAATACTACCTTGTTAAAACCTGCTCTAATGGCATCATAGATAGAGTAATCTATAATAAACTCTCCATTAGGTCCAACAGGTTCTATTTGTTTAAGACTACCAAATCTACTACCTAATCCTGCAGCCATGATTAGTAATGTTTTATCTTTCATATGTCCTCCTAATATTATTTTTCTTATAATTTCAATACGTTATCACAAAATTCCTGCGTTTTTTCACCTTAATTTTCACATTTTTCCGTATTATTTTATACTTTAGTTAGACTCTTATGATTTTTCATAAGTTTCTTAATTCCATATGGATGAGAAAAAGCAACTGATACTAGGGAGTTAGTAACATCTACTACTTTACCTGCTCCAAAATGTTCATGTACTACATAATCTCCAACTTGATAATGGGCATCTTCATCTCTAATAACATCTTCTTTATTAATATGTTTTACTTCTTCGGCCTTTTTCATATTACTATCAATTAGACTCTCATCTATTTCACTTATAAATCTACTTGGAGGATTAATACTATCTTCTCCAAATAATACTCTTCGTCTAGCATTTAATAGATATAGTTTTTCTTTCGCTCTAGTTATCGCTACATAACATAGTCTTCTTTCTTCTTCTGTTTCACTTGCACTCATCAAACAGTTTCTATGAGGGAATATTCCTTCTTCTAGTCCTAGAACAAAGACAATATCATATTCTAGTCCTTTAACAGAGTGAATAGTCATTAGACTTACTTTATGACGTGAATCTTTATATTCATCTTTATCATTAACTAAACTTACTTCATATAAGAAGTCTTCTAGTGATACTAGTCCCATTCTCTCTTCAAATGCTTTAGTAATAGATTTAAACTCTTCAAGATTTTCTAATCTTACTTCACTTTCTATACTCTTTTCACTCTCTAACTCGGCTTTCATACCAGTAGAATCTAGGACTTTATCTATTAATTCTGTTAAGGTGATGCTTTCTGATACCTTCTGTAAAGAGATAATTAAGTCTTTAAACTTCTCTTCTTTACCACCATCTATCGCTTCAAATAGACTTATTCCTTCTTTATCTGCTTTTTCTGTTAAGTGTTCTATACTCTTTAGCCCTATACCTCTTTTAGGAGTATTAATAACTCTTAAAAAACTTACATCATCTTTAGGATTAAAGATTAGTTTTAAGTATGCTAGTAAGTCTTTAATCTCTTTTCTTTGATAGAAGCTGAAACCTCCAACAATGCGATAAGGGATATTATCTTTTAATAGTTCTTCTTCAATAACACGGGACTGAGCATTAGTACGATAAAGTATAGCGATATCACTAGCATCTTTACCACTATCTAGAAGTTTCTTTATCTCAAGTGCTACATAATGACTCTCATCTTTTTCATCATAGGCTCTATAGTAGGTTATCTTATCTCCCTCTCCTTTAGTAGACCAAAGATTTTTCTCTTTTCTTTTTTCATTATTTTTAATAACACAATTAGCAGCATCTAGTATGGTCTTAGTAGAACGATAATTCTGTTCTAGTTTAATACTTAAGGCATTAGGATAATCTTTTTCAAAGTTTAAGATATTTTTATAGTTTGCACCTCTAAATCCATATATCGCTTGATCAGCATCTCCAACAACACAGATATTTTTATATTTAGTACTTATCATTTTAGACAAGATATACTGGGCTTCATTAGTATCTTGATACTCATCTATCAATATGTATTTATAACGCTCTTGATATTTTTGTAAGATGTCAGGATGATTTCTAAATAGAGTTATAGGTAGAAGTAATAAGTCATCAAAGTCCATAGCATTATTCTTCTTTAGTTTATCTTCATATTTATAATAGACTTCACTTACTACATTTTCATAATCACTAGCGATATATCTTTCATAATCTTTTGGAGAGATAAGTTCATTTTTACAATTACTTATTTTATTTCTAATCGCTTTAGGATTATAGATTTTAGGATCATAGTTTAGACTCTTTAATATTTTCTTTACAATAGTTAGAGAATCATCACTATCCATAATAACAAAGTTATTAGTGTAACCTAATTTATCATAGTTTTCTCTTAATATTTTAAGTCCAAAGGAGTGAAAGGTTGATATTTGAATATACTTAGCGATACTACCTATCATTTTATCAACACGTTCTCTCATCTCTAAAGCGGCTTTATTAGTGAAGGTGATAGCAAGTATCTCATAAGGAGATATATCTAACTCTTCTATTAGATAGGCAATTTTAGTAGTCAAGACTTTAGTTTTACCACTCCCTGCACCTGCTAGTATTAAAAGAGGTCCTTCATTGTATAAAACGGCCTTTTTTTGTTCTTCATTTAAGTTATCTAAATCTATATTACTCATATTATTACCTACTTCCTAATTCATTATATCATTATTTTAAGTAGGGGAAAAGAAAAAGAAGAACTTTACCAGGATAAAAACATGAAATAAAATATAAATAGCAGATAAAGTCTTATACTAAAAGGAATCTCTGCTATTTTTTTATTAGAAATTTGATTTTGAGTTAATTTGTGGTACTCTAATATAAAGAGGGATGAAA
>DVKQ01000079.1 GCA_018715925.1 Candidatus Onthousia faecipullorum | reverse complement strand
CCAAATTTCTGACGAAAAGTCTTTAGTTCTATCAAAAAATATATTGCAAAATAAAAAGTGTTGGTTTATTATAAATTCCGCTCAAAGAGTTTAAATAAATCCAACACACTTAATATTATACACAAAAATATCAATTTGAAAAGATTTTTTTCTCTCTTTGGTCAAAAGGAGTGTGATTTTTCAGAGAAAATTTTACATTAAAAAAAATAGATTTTCAATAAAAATTTTACATATGAGAAATTGATTTTATATCAATTTCTTTTTTTCGTATTTTCAGTGATTATTTTACAGTTTTTGTTGTATTATAAAGTTTGCTAATTAGCAAGAAAGGAAGGTGAAAATCATGGATTTAAATGAAAAAGAACAACATACATATGAAACAATTGGTAAAGTTGTTAATGGTACTATGACTAGAAAAGAAGCAATGGTTGAACTTCATAAATCAAGACAACAAATCTACAATTTAATAAAAGTTTATAAAAACGAAGGTAAAGATGGATTTGTTCATAAAAATCGTGGGAAGCAATCTGATAAAAAAATAGACAGAGGTATTATTGAAGAATTAGAACAGTTATACATGGTTGATTATTATGATTATAACTTTACGGCTTTTTATGATGAATTAAGTGAAAAAGAAAAATACAAAGATAAATATGCTATTTCATATTCAACTTTGTATAGGGAGTTTCTTAATGATGATATTATTTCCCCCATATCTCATAAAGAAACAGTTAGATTATACAATGAAAGAATGGAAAAAGCAATTAATGGTGAAGAAAAAATACAGGAAGAAATAGTAGAATTATTTCAGTCTAGGCAAATTTCCTTTGAAAAAGCACATACTAGAAGATCTAGTAACAAGTTTGGTTTTGGTCAAGAAGTTCAAATGGATGCTTGTGAAAAAATATGGTTTGGCAATGTTGTTACCTATTTACATCTAGCAGTTGATAAAGGTACTAAAAAAGTTTTATTTGGTTGGTTTGAATATGAAGAATTGACTAGAGGTTACTTTATATTACTATATAATATAATTATTAATTATGGTATACCTGAGAAGATTAAAGCAGATAATAGAAATTCTTTTTCTAATAATAAGAATCAAGTTGATACTACTCAGTTTGGTTCTATATGTAATGTTTTAGGCATTCAGTTAGAAACAACTAGTATACCTACAGGAAAGCCAAATGTGGAAAGAGAAAATGGAACATTTAAAAATAGATTAATTGCCGAATTAAGACATGAAGGAATTACTGAAATTGATGAAGCAAATAAATATTTAAATGAAATATTTATTCCTAAAATGAATAAGAAATTTTCGTATGAAATTGATTCTAAAACTTCTAAAATGAAACCTAATAATTATTCTTTAGAAGAATTAAATTTAATTATTTCTGAAAAGTATACTAGAATAATTGATAATGCTTCTTCTATTAAATATAACAATAAATATTATGTTCCAATTAATCCGAAGACAGGCGAAGTCACTTGTTTTATGAAAAAGACTGAGTGTACTTTTATAATAACTTACAATGCGGAATATTGGTGTAAAATAGAGGATAATTATTATATGATGCTAGAAATTCAAGATAGAAATACAACGATGAAAAAAGAAATTGATAATAATAATCCTACTGAAAAGAAAAAATATATACCACCAGAAAATCATCCTTGGAGAAAAGACATGATGTTAAGAAAACATTAGGGCCATTATGGGGTTCCACCCCAAACCCCGAGGTTTATCGCTTTATGACTCCAAAAAAGGAAACAATAATAAAAGAAGCGAATACTTTTAAAGTATGCTTCCTTTTTTGTATGTCATTACTTAATGCTCTGGTCACTCCTCAGTGTTGCCATATCCCTTAAGTAACATTATATATTATATCTATTACTTGAAATAACGCAACATGAATAATGTAAAATAATCACTGAAAAATGACTATAATATGTTTTTAGTATTATGATAATATGATGTAAAATTTTCTCTGAAAATTAACTACATAATTAAGTCAAATATTTACTGAAAAATCACAGTTTTTTATATATTCATTGTTATTTTTTGTTACAGTTCAGTCAAGGGACTAGAAAACAAGTAAGGATTACTTACTTTTTTTCATATTAAAACTAAATTGTTATCAAAAGCAGAAACTAAAGCATTATATACATTGATATTATTTTTCTTATAAGTTAATATACAACTTTTTATAATACAATAAGTATCAGCACCTTCAAAGCTTCTAAACTTTCCTATTTTTTGTTTAATCTTTGCACCTCTTTGTGCTATTTCTGCTGGATTATTGGTAGAAGGGACTTTAAAATCTTTTAAAAAGTATAATATCTCATCTCTGTCTCCTCTTATTGAACTATCCATTACTTTGTTATCGTACTTCATACGTCGCCAAAGTTTTAGCTCATCATCAAATAGATAATTATCAGTATCTTCTCTTAACTCTTTCTCCCAATTATCTATAAGTTCATTATATTTTACAATTAATGAGTTATATTCTTCTATAGGAAAAGAAGTAATATCTTTTTTTATAAATTCATTTCTTATTTTATTACAATGTGAAAGAAATTCACTAAGCTCTTTAGGAGATTTATGAGGAATATAATCATAGATACCTTTTAAATATCTTAAAATGTGAGATAAACATTGTGATAAACAAATACCATATTTATTATATAGTTCTGTTCCATCTTTAACAATTACACCTTTAAATTGTGACAAAAACCCTATTTTATCCAATGACTCTTGTGATTTATGTTCACTAGGCCATAGTCTAGTATTAAACTTATTACATGCACAAAAAACATTGTTATTTTCTCCGTCAATTTTTATTGTTGATTCATCATGATTAATATAATAAGAATTTAATAAATTTGTTTCAATTTTATTTATCAAAGGTGTTAATTTTTCTTTAAGTTCATTATTCCAATTAATAAGGGTACCCTTTGATAAGCTTATTCCTCCATTAGTAATATCTTTAATAAATCTTGTAACACCATCCGTTGAGTTATATAAGTTGTTCATCAAGTCAACTGCTATTGTTTTTACATTACTCCCATATCTTACATTTTGATTATGTTCTTTTGGAATATTGTATTTATTATTTTCATCTGGATAATAGCGATATCTTGTAATTGTTTTAACAACTTTAATATCAATTACAACTCTTTCTATATAACGTTTATTTTTATTTTTTTCTGTTTTATTTACATTTATTATTCTTTCTAATACATTTCCTTAATTAATAAATTGTTCTAATTTATTATCTAACTTATGTCCTTCATGACCATTTTGTCCGCCTTGCTTTTTTCCAGTTTTCTCTCTTCTATTTATAATTACTTTTTTATAACCATTAGTACTAGATGGTTTACTAGAATTAGAACTATCTTTATCATTCTGTGATTTTAATCTTAATATTTCTTTTTTTAACGTCTCATTTTCTTTTGATAAATTTGCTATTGTTTCATTTAATGAAGAAATAGTTCCATTTAACTCTTTTATTAATTTATTTGTTTCCTGTAGTAATTGAACTTGTGATTCATATTTTTTTAATATTTCCTCATAATCACGATATAAAGAATTTGTATAATTACTTGCCATATTATCACATCTTTTCTATTTTAGAATACAGTATTAATTGGCAAAATAATAGTCTATTATTTTTTTGTTTTATAGTATATAATTTTAAGTAAAAAGATAGACATTATTTATCTATCTCTTGACTGAACTGGAACAAAGTAAAAGATGCTGTTAAAGCATCCTACACCGTAACTTCCATTAAAACATTTTTAACTATGTTATCCATGAAAGTTAATTTATTATTCATAAGTTCATTTTTAATGATATCAAAATTATTCTTAACTAGATCTACTATCTCTTTTACTTTAGGAAGTAATCTAGACTTTTTAGATAATTCATTTACTATAGTCTCTAAATTAGTTAATTTAGTATATTTACCAAAATCATCACTTTTAATAAAAGTATTATATAAGTTATTAAATGATACTAAATCAATGTTATTAAATCTTTTATCTTCTAATAGTTTTAGAGTTGTACATAAATTACCCGTTGATATTGCAATATCAAGAATAGTTTTTCCTTCATTATTTCTAATATTAGGATTAATCTCTTTATTTCTTTTTAACTTTTTAATGATATTAGCAGTATGAACATAATCTTTAGTTGCAAGTAAATGAGTAAATGTATTACCATCTTTATTTTGATGATTAATATCACTATTTAAATCATTCATGTACTTTTCTACTATATCATATTTCTTACTCTTTAAAAGTCTCATTAAAACAGTATTACCATCCTGATCTATAGTATTTAGCTTAACTATTTTCTTTTTTAATAGTTTATCTACTAATTCAAAATGACCTTCTTTAATAAGTTCAAATATCAAGGACGGTTCTTCTTCACAAGCTTTAGTTGCTTGTGTCTCATCGTAAAACATTTAAAACACCTCTTCTTTTTACGTGCGGTATTTATTATACCATACGCCTATTGTTTTGTCAATTTTACTACATTACTAGTATTGCCAATCCCTTGATATTTATACATAATTATTATTTTTTAAGTTTTATTACTTCTAATCCACCCATATATGGTCTTAATACTTCTGGTACTGTTACACTTCCATCTTCATTGTAATTATTTTCTATTACAGCGATTAACCCGCGAGGTGATGCAACTACGGTATTGTTTAGAGTATGAACAAAGTATGTTCCATTTTCTCCTTTAGTTCTAATGCCTAAACGTCTTGCTTGTGCATCTCCTAGTGTTGAACAACTACCTACTTCAAAGTATTTTTGTTGTCTAGGGCTCCATGCTTCTACATCACATGATTTAACTTTTAAGTCGGCAAGATCTCCACTACAACACTCTAACTGTCTAACTGGTACATTCATATTTCTAAATACTTCAACAGTATAACGCCACATCTTCTCATACCAATCCATTGACTCTTCAGGTTTACAAATAACAATCATCTCTTCTTTTTCAAACTGATGAACACGATAAAGACCTCGCTCTTCTAATCCATGAGAACCTCCTTCTTTTCTAAAGCATGGTGAATATGAAGTAAGTGTTAAAGGTAAGTCTTCTTCTTTAATAATTTGTCCTTTATATCTACCAATCATAGAGTGTTCACTTGTACCTATTAGATATAAGTCTTCTCCTTCTATTTTATACATCATCGCTTCCATTTCAGGGAAAGACATAACTCCTGTCACAACATCACTATGAATCATAAAAGGTGGAACACAGTAAGTAAAGCCTTTATTTATCATATAGTCTCTTGCATAGGCAATCATCGCTTCATGAAGTCTTGCAATATCTCCTGTTAAGAAATAAAATCCTTCTCCTGATGTTCTACCTGCTGCTTCTTTATCCATACCATTTAATCTTAATATTATATCAGCATGATATGGTATCTCATAATCAGGAACATAAGCTTCACCAAAACGTTCTACTTCTACATTTTCACTATCATCTTTTCCTATTGGAACAGATGAATCCATAATATTAGGAATTACCATCATCTTACTTCTTAATTCTTCATTAAGATTCTTCTCATCTTCTTCAATAGTAACTAATCTTTCATTAATGTCTTTTACTTCTTCTTTTTTCTTGTTGGCTTCATCTATCTTTTTTTCTCTCATTAAAAGACCAATAGCATTACTTTCTTCATTACGTTTCTTACGAAGTTCATCTCCTTCTTGTTTTAAAGCTCTTATTTTCTCATCTAGTTCTACAACTTCATCTACTAGAGGTAGTTTCTCATCTTGAAACTTCTTCTTAATGTTTTCTTTAACTATTTCCTTATTTTCTCTTACAAATTTAATATCTAACATAATTTCCTCTCTTTCTAGTCGAAAAACAAAAAAAGGATGGCCCTTAAGGAGCTTATACAAGGTATATAAGCGGTGCCATCCTTATTATACTTAATTTAGATAACGGTAATGCCCGGATATAAAATCATCTAAAGAGTAGATAGTTAAGATTTAATCATTGTTTCCACCAACCACAATGTCTCTTAAATTAAATTACTTAACATTGTCTCTTGTCATCGACTTGATTTTATTATAAGGCTTAGTTTAAATTTTTACAAGTACTTTTATTTAGTTTCTATAATTAATTTAATAGCAGTTCTTTCTTCTCCATCAATTGCTATATCGGTAAATGCTGGTATACAGACAATATTTTTACCTGCTGGTGCTAGAAAACCTCTTGCTATTGCTACAGCTTTAATAGCTTGATTTAAGGCCCCTGCTCCTACTGCTTGTATTTCTACACTTCCATTTGCTCTAAAGACATTGGCAAGTGCTCCTGCTACTCTATTTGGGTTTGATTTTGATGAAACTTTTAGTGTTTCCATAATTTTATCATCCTTTCTTTTTCTAAAATATTCTATGTTGTATCTTAGTAAGAAAGAACAAAAAAAGAGTAAAAATTACTCTTAGAATAAATTCTCAACTTCATCTTTTTTTGGAACTTCTGTAGGTTGTCCTACTACAGGAGTTATTACTTGTTGTACTGGTTCAACTTTTACTTGTTCATTAGGAGTATTAACAATAGGTGTTTCAATTGTTGGTATTGTAGCCACAGGTGTTACTTGAACTTTTTCTTCCTCTTGTACAGGTGTTACAGTAGGAATTACTGGTTCTTGATGCATTGTATTAGTAATTGGAATATTTTGAGTATTCTCTAATGGATTTGCACCACCATATATAGGACGGTGTTCTACTCCTTCTACATCTATTTTTGGAATTACTGGAGATGCTCCGCCATAAATAGGCTTTTGTACTTCAGGAGTAACTGGAGCTTCTTCTTTAGGTTGTTCATTAACTATTGTAACAACTGGTGACTCTTCTACTGCCATTGTTTGATTGTTATCTATATTCACTTCATTTGCAACTGATGCAGTTTGTTCCACTACTGGTTCTACTTGACTTACTACTTGAACAGGTTCACTTTGAACAGTTGAAGTAACATTAACCGGCGTTTCTGTTACGGCATTTGGAACTGTTACACTAGGTGTTACTGGTTCAGTAGGACTAACACTTACATTTTCTGTAACTTGTGGTGAAACAGGAGTAGGTTCAACAGTATTGTTTGGTACTATTGGAACTTGCTCAGTTGCTACTTCTGTTTGTGTAGAAACAGTTGGTGTTACAGTAGGATTAGGTGCAACTGTATTAGTATTAATATTGTTATTTACATCTGCAGGTTGAGATGCATCCATAGTAGGTGCTACGTTAGTAGAAACTTCTGTAGTTGCTACTTCGCTATTTACTGTAGGTGTAGTAGTTACAGCATCATTTACTGCATTAGTACTCTCACTTTCTTCTTTTTTCTTTTTCTTACCTTTTTTACTTCCAGTTGCAATAAAAATAATCAAGGCAATTAAAAGTAATAAAACTCCTCCAGTTATTAACATACCTGGTATTGTTGTAAAAAAGCTTAAATCAAAATTTGCTAGTATCATATAACTTCCATCTCCCTTATCTTATACTACTTAAATGATAGCAAAAAAAGATAGAAAAAGCAAATCTTTTTTACATTGTTAGACAAATGATGTAAAGATTATATGTTAAATATCTTTATTTTTAAGGTCAAACTGTTTAAAATATCCTTCTTCTGGTAGTAAAGTAAAACTTAATTTTTCTTTAGTTGTAGGATGATTAAATTCTAGTTTATAGGCAAATAATGCTAGAGGATAATATCCTTTCTTACCATATTTTTCATCTCCTAATAAAGGATGATTATGATAACTAAACTGTACTCTTATTTGATGATGACGTCCTGTTTCAAGATTTATTTTTACAAGCGTATTATTATTTTTTATTTCTAAGACATGAAAACTAAGAATAGCAAGCTTACCCTCTTTACTATTACTGACTTCACTTCTATATTCTACTCTTTTTAGATAGTCTTGATATTTAGCATCTTTATCTATAATACCTTCACATATAGCAAGATAAGTCTTTTTAAAAGTTCTATTTCTAATCTGTTCAGATAATCTACTAGCAGCTTTAGATGTTTTAGCAAAGACCATTACTCCCCCTACATTTTTATCAAGACGATGGACAAGGCCTAAATAGACATTACCAGGCTTATTATATTTATCTTTAAGATATTTTTTTAATATAGTTAACATATCAGGAGTATTACTCCCATCACTTTGACTTAATACTCCTACTTTTTTCTCTACTACTAATAAATGATTATCCTCATATAATATATTAATCATAGCTTTCCCATCTTCCATAAATACCACAAGGTAATATTAGGCTGTTATCAGTTATTTTAAGACCTATTTCACTACTTGTAACAATTCCCTTATGTTTTTTATTAATAGTTGTAAGTAATAAGTTCTCTAGTGATGTTTTAGATAGTCCTGTCGTATATGAGTTAATAATAAAGAATAAGGGCTTATCGCTTAATATTTCTAGACATAGATTAACTAAGTTAGCTAAGTCTTTTTCTATATCCCAAACCTCTCCATTAGCACCTCTTCCATAACTAGGAGGATCCATTACAATGGCATCATACTTATTTCCACGTCTAATTTCTCTTTTGACAAACTTTACTACATCATCTACTAAATAACGAACTTGTTTATCTTTAAGTCCTGATGAAATTACATTTTCTTTACATACTTCTACCATACCCTTGGAAGCATCTACATGAGTAACTGATGCACCTGCCTTTAGACAAGCGACTGATGCTGCTCCTGTATAACCAAAAAGATTTAAAACTTTAATATGTCTTTTAGCATCTTCTATCTTATTCATCATATATTCCCAATTAACCGCTTGTTCTGGAAATATCCCTGTATGTTTAAAGCCCATTTGTTTAATATTAAAAGTTAAATCTTGATATTTAATAGTCCAAGTACTAGGAATCTTTCTTAAATTTTCCCAGTGTCCTCCACCTTTATTAGAACGATAATAAATAGCATCTATCTTTTCTTTATATTTTTCTAATAAATTACCATTATCCCAAATAACAGTAGGATCAGGTCTAAGTAAGATATATTTACCCCATCGTTCTAGTTTTTCTCCATTAGAAGCATCTAATAGTTCATAATCTTTAAAATTATTAGGTGTTAACATTTGATCACATCCTTATATTAATTATACATTATTATTATTTAATTTTCTCTAAAACTTTTACTTTACCTTGAAATAAGTATTCTGCTTTTTCTAAGTCATCTTTTCTAAATACAGGATTCCAATATATAGATGATACCTCATACATTTCTTTAGTAGTTAATTCATCATCGGGAATAAAACTATCACTTGATTTAAATAAGTTCCCTGTTATAGAAACTCTATATAATTTTAATTTACCACTACCATTTAATTGTCCTTCCCAGAAATTTAGACTCTTTTTATCTGCTAACCAAATAGAGTGTAATCTACTAGGTAGTTTAGGATTATTATCTTCCCTATATTTTTCTAGCATTAACTCCCTATTATATATATTAATATTTTTTATAATTAAACTCGAATCTTTTAATAGATTTATAATGGTTTTCATATCTACATTTTCTAAGCCTATCTCTTCTACATATTCATCTATTATGCTATCTAGAGAAAATATACCATTTGTGCATTTAACCCCAGTAGTAAATTTATCAATAATTCTACCATAATAAGAATTAAAATTATCATCTATTATAATTTCATTACCTACTTGCCATATATCATCATAAAGCCCTAATTTGTGATAATGATACATAATTTTATCTTTTACTTCCATAGTATCCCCCACTTTTTTTGCTATATTATACTACATATGGGAGAATTTGGCAAAGAAAAATAGCATTAGTTAAATAATACTATCTTATAATGTAAAATATTCTATAAATAATTTTTATTAGCATTAGCTATTAAAATATCTTTTCTCTTTAATTTTTTTTAAAATTCTTTGTTCTCTTTCGTCTATTTTAAAATATATATCATCTTCAAAAACAACTCCTTTTTTTCTGAATGGTTCATACATTTCTCTTATATCACCATAATTAAATTCCCAAACAAATCTTTCACACTTAATACTTCTTTCATTATTATAAATACCATAGCCATCCTCATCAACAACTGTATAACATAAACCTTTTCCATCAAAATTAGATTTTCTTATAACATCACTTCGACCTGCCATAGTTCTTATATAATCTAATAGATATGCAGTATCTATAGATAAATTATTATTTTTACAATATTTTTTTAATTCTTCTAACGTTTCAAAAAAATTTCCATTTATTTCATATAATCTCATTTCATATTGTACATTTTTTTCGTCACTAACTTTAAATTTGTTCATATCATTATTAATCATATCCATCCTCCATAATTATCGTAATATTAATAATTCTTTTAATCCTTCTTCCATATTTATCTTTGTAGGTACTATATATTTAGCATCTACTTTATGAGATATTAGATTTGTTATTACTTTCATCGCTCTTGAACCATCAAACCATAATGGATTATCACTGTTTTCTCTTATTTTATCAAGTGATGTAACTAAAGCATCTTTATCATAGGTATCACTCATATCTCTTGTAAGCATATATTTTTGATTATCGTCTTTATATAAAGTATTATCAAGTAAATCATATCTTGCATTATTATACCAATACAGATGATCTCCTCCTGCTAGTATTAAAATATCGGCTTTAGTCTCTAAGTCTCCAATTAAGTTATCTACATAACTATACACTTCATCAAAAGTACAAGTTGGAACATCATCTTTTAAACTACTAAATTTAGTTGTAATATCAACAACACCAAAGTCGTAATACTTTTTATCAATAATTTTTCCACTATTTACAAAAATTAACTCAATTGATCCTCCTCCGCCAATAAATACACATATATTACCATCGTATTTTATATTGTTATAACATCCTAAAGCTGTATACTTAGCTTCATCTTCTTGAGATACTACTTCAATTTCTAAGTTAAATTTTTTCTTTAAGTTTTTATTAATTTCCTCTAAATCTTTTTTAGTTATATTTCTAAAAATACTACATCCATATATATGAACATCTTTAGTATCTTCTAAAGCCTTTTTAATTACAACATATAACTTATCTAAATCAGAAGATATAATTTTATTTTCTTTTTTTATAATTATTCTTAAATTCTATAGTTACATTACTCTCTTTAACTAAATTAGCATTTTCATAAATATGAGTCTTAGTATTATTACTGCCTATTTCAATTATTGCAAATTTCTTATCCATATTTTTACCTCCATGTTTAAATTAAGTATACTATACTTTTATATTTAAATATAGAAAAACTTCACTTAATTAAGCGAAGTCTATTAATCAAACTGGTGCCATTGTCGTAGTTATCTACAACTTTTTACCACAACAATTGATGTAAGAATCAATCACTAATAAAAATATAGCACATTTTTAAAAAAAGTTGAATAATTTTTATAAAATTTTATTAAAAACTATGA
>DVKQ01000078.1 GCA_018715925.1 Candidatus Onthousia faecipullorum | reverse complement strand
TTATATATCGTGGATAAGTTAGAAAGACTAAATGAAGATGATAAGTTTAGAACAGATTATAATGTAGAGTTAGTTAGAAGAAAAGAAATAAATTCTGCGAGACTTGATGGATTTGATGATGGTTATGATGCTGGTAAAGCTGAAGGAAAAGAGGAGGAAAAAATCTCTATTGCTAAGAATCTCCTTGAAAAGGAAGTGTCTCTTGAAATAGTATCCGAAAGTACTGGATTAAGTATTGAAGAACTAGAAAACTTAACTGACTAAATATTACAAAACTGATAGATATGTTTTATCGGTTTTTTGATGTACTTTTTTAAGATTTACTGTATAATATATGTAGTTGTAGAGGTGAGTTATGAGTATATATGATTTAACTATAGATGAATTAACAGAATACTTTCTAAAAATAGGTGAGAAAAAGTATTATGCCACAGAACTTTTCTCTTGGCTTTATAGTAAGAGGATTACTTCTTTTAGTGAAGTGACTAATATAAAGAAAGAGACAAGAGAAAAACTTAGTAAAGACTTTACTATTTCTAATATAGAAATAATTACAGTAGAGAAAGCTAAAGATGTTAGAAAGTACTTATTTAAACTTAGAGATAGTGAACATATTGAAGCAGTCTTAATGAACCATGATTATGGTAATAGTTTATGTATTTCTAGCCAAGTAGGATGCAATATGGGCTGTAAGTTTTGTGAATCAGGTAGACGTAAGAAAGTCCGTAATCTAACTACAGGTGAGATGGTAGAACAAATACTAAAAGTAGAAAGTGAATCTAACCTTAGAATTAGTCATGTCGTTATTATGGGAATAGGAGAGCCTTTTGATAATTATGATAATATCTGTAACTTTATAAAAATCATAAATCATCCTAAAGGCCTTAATATTGGGGCAAGGCATATAACAGTATCAACTTGTGGACTTGTTCCTAAAATATTAGAATTTGCTAATTTCCCATATCAAGTAAATCTTGCTATCAGCTTACATGCTCCAAATGATAAATTAAGAAATGAGATAATGCCTATTTCTAAAGTATATCCCCTAAAAGATTTAATAAATGCAATTAAAGTATATCTAGAAAAAACAAATAGAAGAGTTACATTTGAATACATCATGTTAGATGGTGTTAATGATAAAGAAGAACATGCCATAGAACTTGCTCATTTACTTAAAGGAATAAACTCGTATGTTAATTTAATACCATATAATGAAACAGATGCTTTACAGTATAGACGAAGTAAACCTTTAACAATTGCTAAGTTTTATGATATACTAAAGAAAAACAATATTACAGTTACAATTAGGCGAGAATTTGGTGGTACTATTAGTGCTGCTTGTGGACAGCTTAGAAGTAAGAAGGAGGATATATGAAATCGTTTTATTTAACTGATGCTGGAAAGGTTAGAGACCATAATGAAGACAGTGTCTTAATAGTACATAATAGTGATAACGATACACTTATGGCTATTGCAGATGGTATGGGGGGACATTCTGCTGGAGAAGTTGCATCCTCTATTGCTATAAGCCATCTTGCAAAAGATTTTAATGAAAACTTTCATAATATGAGTAAGATGGATGCCGTTAACTTTTTACGTGATAGTGTTAATGAAATAAATGATAGTATCTTTAGGCATGAGAAAACTCATCCTGAAAGTAAAGGAATGGGAACAACACTAGTTACGGCAATTATTACTAAAGATTATATTTTATTTGGAAATATTGGTGACTCATCAGGTTTTGTTATGAAAGATAATAAATTACATAAAGTAACATATGATCATACATTAGTAAATCTATTAGTATCAGCAGGTGAATTAACAGAAGAAGAAGCGAAAGATCATCCTAAGAAAAATGTTTTAATGAAAGCACTTGGGGCAAATGATCCAATTGATATAGATATCTTTGATTGTGATATGGAAATAGATGCTATTCTTTTATCTAGTGATGGACTTACTAATATGTTAGATGAAGAATCTATTGAAAGAGTCCTAACTGGAGAAGGAGATATAGAAGATAAAGTTATAAAACTAATAAGGAAAGCTAATAATAGAGGGGGTACTGATAATATATCAGTAGCATACTTAATTTTAGGAGAAGGTGAAGAATAATGGTTACAAAGGGGCAAAAAATTAATGATCGTTATGAGATAATTAAATCAATTGGTGAAGGTGGTATGGCTAATGTCTATCTTGCATATGATACTATACTTGATAGAAATGTAGCGATTAAAGTATTAAGGGGAGACCTTGCAAATGATGAGAAATTTGTAAGACGTTTTCAACGTGAAGCCTTATCTGCATCTAGTCTTTCTCATCCTAATATAGTTGCCATGTATGATGTAGGAGAAGATAATGGACTTTACTATATCGTAATGGAATATGTTGAAGGGAAGACTCTAAAACAATTACTTAAAAAACGTGGTAGTCTAACTTTATCAGAAGCGATAGATATTATGTTACAACTGACAGATGGGATGGCTCATGCTCATGACTCATATATTGTACATAGAGATTTGAAACCACAAAACATTATGATACAAGATGATGGACAAATTAAAATAACAGATTTTGGTATTGCTATGGCCCTTAACTCAACTCAGTTAACTCAAACTAATTCTGTTATGGGTTCAGTTCACTATCTTCCACCAGAACAAGCAGCAGGTAAAGGTACAACTATTAAAAGTGATATTTATTCAATGGGAATTATCTTCTATGAATTATTAACAGGAGAATTACCTTTTAAAGGGGATAGTGCTGTTGAAATAGCCTTAAAGCAAATGAAAGAACCTCTACCAGATGTTCATAAACTAAATAATGATATACCTCAAAGTATAGAAAATATCATCTTAAAGTCTACTGCTAAAAACCCTAAAAATAGATATGATGATGCTAAGAGTATGCATAATGACTTATTAACAGCCTTAAATGATGATAGAATAAATGAACCACCTTATGTATATCCATATCCTGAAAATGAAGTAGATGAAACTACCAAAATAATGGAACCAATTAGTGATGCAAGTAATGAAGGAATCGCTACTCCTATTACTGATGAAAAGACTAAAAAGTCAAATAAACTAATAATCGCTTTATCAATTATCGCAGGAGTTATCGTAATAGCATTACTAGCAGTATTCTTTATTATACCTGCAGTTACTGCCGAAAAAGATGTTAAAGTACCAGATGTTAGTGGTATGACTGTTAGTAAAGCAGAGTCTACACTAGAAGATGCAGGACTTACTGTTAATAGTAAAATAGAAGAAGTAAGTAGTGAAGATGTTAAGAAAAATAGAATTATTAGAACAGATCCAAGAAGTGGTAGTACCGTTAAAGAAGGAACACGTGTAACCTTATATAAATCTACAGGAGTTAAAACCTATACCCTTGAAAACTATACAAATATGGATGTAAATGAAGCAAGAGAATTACTTGAAGATATGGGCTTAGAAGTAACAACAGAAGAAATAGATCCTGATTCTACAACTTGTGGCGTTATAGGACAAAATCTTGTTATCTCTCAATCACTTGATGAAGGTAGTGAAGTTACATCAGGAGATAAGATAACTTTAACAATATTAAAATCAATTACTTTCCCAGATTGGTATTTACAAACACCTGATGTTGTAACTAGTTGGTCTAATAATGCTTGTGTAACTGTAACTACAGAATATCAAGATGTAACAGATGAAAGTATGGATGGTAAAATCATTGCCCAATCTCGTCCAAACGGTTCTACTGTTAGAAATAATGATAGTGTAACTATAACTATAGGTAGACTTATAGAAACAGATAATGAACCAACAACCGGTGATGATGAAGAGAATAATAATAATGATAATGGAAATGATTCAGGTAATGATAATTCAAGTACTCAAGGGGAATAAATATGCAAGGACAAATTATTAAAATAAGTAGTAATAGACATGTTGTTAGTAGTAATAATAAAACTTATAATACTATTCCAAGAGGTAAATTTAGAAAAGAAAAAATTATACCTAAAGTTGGGGATTATGTAGTCTTTAATGATAAGAGCTTAGTTATAGAAGAAATACTTGAAAGAAAAAATACTTTTAATAGACCTATGGTAAGTAATATAGATAGAGCTTTCATCATAACAAGTCTAGTTAATCCTCTTTTTTCTTTAGGATTATTAGATAAATTTATTGCCCATATGGAACTTAATAATGTAGATATTGTTATATGTTTAACAAAAATAGATTTAGTTAGTGATGAAGAATATGAAAAAATAAAAGAGATAATGGTATATTATACTAATATAGGGTATACTGTTCTTACTAATAATAATCTTGATAAAATAAAAGAGCTTATTAAAGATAAAACAGTAGTCTTTATAGGACAAACAGGAGCAGGAAAGAGTACATTATTAAATAAATTAAATCCTGATTGGAATTTAAAGACAGGAGAAGTATCTATCGCTCTTGGTAGAGGGCGCCATACTACAAGAAATGTAGAATTATATGATTTCTTAGATGGTAAAGTCTTAGATACTCCAGGTTTTTCTGCCCTAGACTTATCTATATATAAAAAAGAATATATAAAATATGCTTTTAGAGAGTTTTCTAATTATACTTGTCCTTTTAGAGATTGTTCACATACTAAAGAAGAAGAATGTATGGTAAAAAAAGCAGTAGAGGATGGTAAAATCCTTAAGAGTAGATATGATAATTATTTAAAGTTTTATGAGGAGGCGGTTAAATGATAAGTGCATCTTTTCTGACAAGTAAAGATATACCAAGTACTTTAACTAAATTGAATAATACAGATGTAGATTATATTCATGTAGATGTTATGGATGGTAAATATGTAGAGAATAAATCACTACCATTTAAAGAAATGAGACATATCTATAAATTTACAGATAAAAGATTAGATGTTCATCTAATGGTATCTTCTCCTAGTAAATATATTATAGATTATGCTAGTTTAAATACAGAGTATATAACAATTCATTTAGATACTATAGAAAATACTCTTACTAATCTAAAACTAATTAAAAGTTATGGTATTAAAGCAGGTATAGCCCTTAATCCGAATGATAAAGTAGAGTCTATAATTCCTTATTTACCATATATAGATTTAATATTAGTAATGGGAGTAATACCTGGTATGGGAGGACAAAAATTTATAGATAAGACTATAGATAAATTAGAAGAGTTAAAAGTTTTAAAGAAAGAATATAAAGACTTTAACTTTAAAATAAGTGTAGATGGTGGTGTAAATAATTTAGTTGCTAAAAAGATTTATAGACTAACAGATATCATAGTAAGTGGTAATTATATAACAAGTAGTGATGATTATCAAAAACAAATAAATAGTTTACGTTTTAAAAGTTAAATGTTATAATTAATATAGAATAAAGAGGAGGAGTACTCTATGGATAATAAGAATAATGATGAATCTAAAGTTGTAACACAAGAAAATGGAAATACAACTCAGTCTACACCACAAACTGATAGTAAACCTCAAGTAGTAGAAGCTAGTGATACTAAAGAAGTAGCACAAACACCTATAGACAATAAACAACAGGCTAATGAAACACTACCTTCTGCTGTTAAAGAAGAGACTAATACTACTCTAAAAGAGAAAAAGGGACATCCTATATTTTTAGTATTATTAATGATATTATTATTTGCATTTGTTTACTTTTTACCAGATATTACGGAATATGTTACTAATTATATGAATGAAAGAACAGGTGCTAATGAATTAAAAAGTGGTAGAATGACTTGTACTTATGAAAATGTTACTGATAATATTAATTATAATTATGAAATTACTTTTAATTATGTAAGAAATAGGCTAAGAAATAGTACAATGGTTACTACTAATAGGCTAGCAGATACTGCTACAGATACTAGTATATTAACAGAAAGAGAAAATGCTTGTGAAGCACTTCAAGCAGTATTACAAGAAAATAATATTGGTATGACTGCTAGTTGTAGTGTAAGTGCTGCTGTTCAAGTAACAACTCAGACTATTAATTATGAAGAGTTAGATATGGACTTTATTACTAGTAATATAGCAGAGTTTGAAGGTTTTTATCCAGAATATGAATTAAATGAAAGTGTAACTGTTATTGAGCAAGAATTAGAAAATAATGGTTATACATGTCAAAGAAATGAATATAATGATGCAAGTGAATAGAAAGAAGGTATTTATATGAAAAATTTACAAATAGTTACCTGGGGGGGGGCAGTTTTTATGCTTAAGGATAAAAAGTGCCTTTTATGCCCATAAATATTTTATGCCCATCTTTCGCGAAGTCCTTATGATATAAGGATTTTTTTATTTTTATGGGCATAAAATAAATGAAGGTCTGATATGATTATTTTGTGAAATTGTAAGGGAGG
>DVKQ01000077.1 GCA_018715925.1 Candidatus Onthousia faecipullorum | reverse complement strand
TCCCTGGTTACTAAATAAGGATGCTTATGAAATTGATCAATATATATATGAAGAAAAATCTAAAGGACTAAGTATAGATGAAATAATAGATAAAATAGATAGTGGGATGATTGATAATGAATAATAATGCTAAAGAAGTTTTATTAAAATTAGGCTATAGTAAAGAAGATGCAGAAACTATTCTAAGTAATGAATCATTAATAAGTTTTAATGAAGATACTTTAATATTTCATATAAAAATAAATTTTGAATACTTAATATCGTTAGGTTATAGTAAAGAAGATGTCCTAAAAATGACAAGATTTCTTCCATCTTTATATGGATTAAGTATAGAAAATATAAAAAAGAAAATAGAAGATTTAATGTTACTAGGATATAGTAAAGAAGATGTCCTAAAGATGACAAAACTTCTTCCATCTTTATATAGTTTAAGTATAGGAAGCATAAAACAAAAAATAGAAGATTTAATGTTACTAGGCTACAGTAAAGAAGATACCCTAAAGATGACAAGGCTTCTTCCATCTTTATATAGTATAAGTATAGAAAACATAAAGCAAAAAATAGAGAACTTAACGTCGCTAGGATATAGTAAAGAAGATATTTTAAAAATGACAAAAAAATTTCCATCTTTATATGGACTAAGCATGGAAAATATAAAAAAGAAGATAATATTTTACAAACAAAATGCCTTGGATTTTATTATTGTTGATGATACAAAGAATTTAATGCAAAGTATTGATTTAACATATGCAAAATTTATGTTTTTTAAAGAAAAGAACATTGAAATTTCAAAAGATAACTATAAAAAATTATTTTATAGTACTAAAAAGTTTGAAAAGCAATATGGAATAGATAAATCTACATTATTAGAAAAATATAATTATCAGGAGTATATTAATAATAAAAAAAGTGGTAATATAATATAAGAAAGAGAGGAATAATTATGGTAATAGATGCAAAAGAATTATATGAAAAAATAGAAGAATTTATGGATAAAGAAGTTACATTAGAAGGATGGATTAGAAACCATCGCAAACAAAAAGAGTTTGGCTTTATTGATTTTTCTGATGGTACTTGTTTTAAACATATACAAGTTGTTTATGATGATAAACTAGATTGTTTTGAAGAAATACAAAAATATCATGTTGGAAGTGCTATTAAAGTAAAAGGTGTAGTAGTTAAATCACCTAAAGAGGGACAACCTTTTGAAGTACAAGCAAGTGAGGTAACATTACTTGGAGATTGTCCTGAAAGCTATCCGATACAACCTAAGAAACACTCTCGTGAGTTTTTAAGAGAACAAGCATATCTTAGGCCTAGAACTAATCTTTTTCAAGCAGTATTTAGAGTTAGAAGTGTAGCAGCATATGCTATTCATAAATATTTTCAAGAAAGAGGTTATGTTTATTTCCATGCTCCATTAATTACAGCAAGTGATTGTGAAGGAGCAGGAGAGATGTTTCATGTTACATGTTTTGATTTAGAAAATGTTCCTAAAGTTGATGGAAAAGTAGATTATAGTAAAGATATGTTTTCTAAGCCTGCTTCTTTAACAGTATCAGGACAACTAGAAGCAGAAACATTTGCCCTAGCTTATAAAAAAACATATACATTCGGTCCAACATTTAGAGCAGAAAACTCTAATACTAAAGTACATGCTAATGAGTTTTGGATGATAGAGCCTGAAATTGCTTTTTGTGATTTAGAAGGTGATATGGAAATAATGGAAGAAATGTTAAAATATGTAGTTAGTTATGTATTAGATCATTGTAAAGATGAAATGGAATTTTTAGATAAATTTGTAGAAAAAGGTCTTATTGATAAACTTACTAAATTAGTTAAAGCTAAGTTTACTAGAGTTACTCATAAAGAAGTTATTGACATATTACAAAAAGCAGATATTAAATGGGAGTTTGAACCAATTCAAGGAGAAGATATTGCTAAAGAACATGAGAAGTATATTACAGAATATTTTGATGGCCCAGTATTTATCACAGATTGGCCTAAAGATATTAAAGCTTTCTATATGAAACAAAATCCTGATGGCAAAACAGTCGCTGCAGTAGACTTGGAAGTTCCTGGTGCTGGAGAGATAATGGGTGGTTCACAAAGAGAAGAGTCTTATGATAAGCTAGTTGCGCGTATGAATGAATTAGGAATGGATAAAGAAGAGCTTGACTGGTACATTAATTTGCGTAAATTTGGTGGTTGTGTTCATTCTGGATTTGGCATGGGATTTGAAAGATTATTAATCTATTTAACTGGTGTTGAAAATATAAGAGATGTTATACCATATCCAAGAACACCAAGTAATTGTGAATTTTAGGGGGAATAATGGAGAAGTTTTTATTAAAAGTAATTAATCAAGATGGAGAAGAAATATGGAACGATTTAGTTAGGCTTAAATGGACACATTTAGATAGTTTTAAAGAATTTTCTAAAAAAAACAATGTTACTATTCCTTTATCTTCTGATCAGAAAGCAGCCTTAGCTTTAGCTTCCATAAATTATACTTCTATTTTGAAACATAAATTTGGCTATGTTTTTTATCTGCCTGAAACTTGTAGTGAAAAACAAATAGAATATTTAGATAATAATTTAGAATTTTACCGCCAAGAAGAACAAAATGATAATATAATTACTACAGCAATTTTTTCAAAGGAAAAAATGTATTATAATCATCAAAACTATCGTGATTTACAAATTGAAGAACAAATAGATATATTAGAAGGTAGAAAAAAAGAACAAAGTTCATCTATAGATTTATTAAAAGAAGAGCTAAGAAAACAAAAGAAAAGATTGGTAGAAACAAAAAAATTATAGAAGAAAATAATATGTGCAAGATAAATATCATTTAACAAAACGAAAAAGATAATATCGATAAATTTTTATTAGATTTAAACTAAAAGAACATCTCTATTTTGAAATGTTCTTTTTAAAATATAAGAGTCTTTAATATTCTTTGAGTATTTCTAAAATTATATTTAGCAACTTCTTTTAGCTTTTCTTCTCCAAACTTTTCAACTAATTCTTCACCAATCTTATCAACATTACTACCAGCTCCTTTAGGAAGAGGAAGTCCTACTTCATCACTGATTTTATCAAATTCTTTTAAGAAAATATATCTACTAATAATAGAAGCAGCCCCAACAGCAAGATTTTTATCTTCAGCCTTTTGGACAAAAGTAATTCCTCTTTGAACATTAGGGACCTCTTTAATATAATCATAATACCTTGCTTCTCTTGCAAATTCATCTACAATTATATAGTCAACTTCTGGTTTTAATTCTTGCATTATTTGATAAAGTACTTTATTATGCATAATGGCTTTAATCTTATTCATATTAATATCACTACTATATTTTTCATTATATTCTTTATTAGTTAAAATAACAGAACGATAAGGGATCTTTTTAATAATTTCAGGTGTTACTTTCAATATAAATTCATCAGTTAACTTTTTAGAATCTCTTATTCCCAAATCTTCTAGATACTTTACATTATCTTTACTAACATATGTAGCTGTTACAACAATAGGGCCAAAATAGTCTCCTGTACCAACCTCATCAGATCCAACAGAGGAACAGTTATGATATATTGAGTCTTTTTCTTTCTGTTTTTCTTTTTCTTCTTTAGTATTAGATAAAAAAGTACCCCACATGCTAGCATCTACATCAGCACTGGTACCTTGAAACATAACTTTACCAGATTCATACATTGTAATAACAGTATCTTCATCCTTTGCTTGAAACACTACATAAGGAATCTTTTTATCACGTATTTTATCCTTGTAATATTCAAGCATTTTTTGTTTAACTTCATCATTTACTTTAATAACTACGTTCATAAATTTCTCTCTCCTTAAAAATATTATAGCATAGTTTTAAAATATAGTTTATAATAAATATAGAAGGAGTGTGGTTTTATGAGCCCAAATATATTTAGTGTAGTTATTATACTTTTAATTCTTTTATGTGGAGTAATTGGAAGTAAAAGAGGAATACTTAAAGAACTAGTTATAATTGTAGGAACAATAATAGTATTCGTATTATCGTTTTTCTTAAAAGATGTTGTGGCATCACTTTTCTGTCAGAACTTACCATTTTTTAACTTTAAAATACCGTTAGGAAATTTAGTAAGTCTAAACATTATATTTTATCAACTAATAGCATTTTTAATATTAGTAATACTATTTAGATTAATACTTCAAATATTAGTTGATGTTACTGGAATATTTAATAAAATTATTAATGCTACTATAATACTAGCTTTGCCTAATAAATTATTAGGGTTTATTGTAGGACTATTAGAAGGCTATCTCTTGATGTTTATAATATTAAATGTAGTTGCAATACCTATGAGTGGTAGTAATTTATTTATGGATTCTTCAGTTAGAAAGTTTATTGTTAATGACACCCCAGTACTTAAAGATTCAATTGGTGGTTTAAACTATGCTATTGAAGATGTACTTAGTTTATCTAGTAAAGATGATAGAAATACTAATGATTTAAAAGTAATTGATATTATGCTAAAATATAATGTGGTTACAACTAATTTTATGGATGATGTTAAAGCAACAGGTAAACTTGATGAAATTAAAGGCATAGATAGTGTAATAGATAAATATAGGGAGGAATAGTTATGAATTATTTAGAAAATGTAGATGATTTTGAAAAATTAATTAAAGAAGGAGATGTTTTAGTAGATTTTTTTGCTACTTGGTGTGGACCTTGTAAAATGTTAAGCCCAGTATTAGAAGAAATAACTGAAAAGTTTCCAAGAATAAAAGTAGTTAAAGTAGATATAGATCAGTTTGATGACTTAACAAGAGCTCATGGTATTATGAGTGTACCAACATTAGAAGTTTATAGAAATGGAACTTTAGTAAAAAAAGAAGTTGGTTATCATAATTTAGATGAAATAGTAGCTTGGCTACCAAGGGACTAGTAAAAACTAGTCTTTTTTTGCTTTTTGCAACTAAAAATTTACATAAATTAACTAAAAATTGGTAGGATGCAACCAAGTAATTTGATAAATTTAACACGAGGTGATGAATATGTTTTTTGCTAGTAATTTGCAAAAGTTAAGAAAAAAAGAAAATATGAGTCAAGAAGCTTTAGCAGAGAAACTTGATATTACAAGACAATCAGTATCTAAATGGGAAAGTGGGGCAAGTTATCCAGAGATGGATAAATTAATATCCATATGTAATATTTTCAATGTAGATATGGATACTTTAGTAAATGGAGATGTAGATGATGTGAAGATTAAAGATAAAGATGCTACTATTAATACTAAAGATATTTTAGATAAGTTTAATACTTTGATGAAAAAAATAGTTTGTCTATTTGAAAGTATGAGTTTTAAAGAAATAATAGAGTTTTTAATAACAGTATTTCTTTTAATAATAGTTATTTTAGTAGGTACAATTCCAAAAGATATTATAGAAAATTTAATAGGTACTAATCTTTTAGAAAACATTACTTATGTAGGGGATGCATTAAATACTATATTTCGTTTAATAGTAGATATCTTATATAGTGTTTTTTCTATAGTTATATTTGTTTATGTCTTAAAAATAAAATATTTAGATAGAATTAAAATAAAAGAAGATATAGATAAAGAAATAGTTGCAAAGGTTAAAGAAAAAAGAGTAGAAGAAGTGGAGAAAGTTATTATTAAAGATAGTGATAATTCTTTTACAAGATTCCTTGCTAAAATAATTATATATATAATTAAGTTCTTTATAATATGTTTTTTAACAGCACCACTTATTTGTATTGTAATTCTTGCTGTTATGTTGGGATTTTTTGTATTATTCGTTATTAAAGGACTTCCTTTATTAGGGATACTTTTATGGACAGTAGCTGCTTTAATAATTAGTTCTTTATGTTTTGAAGTGCCATTTAATTTTGTTATTAATCATAAGAATAATTATAAAAGAGTTATGATTAGTTTATTAATTTCTCTTATTATAATAATTATAGGTTCAATTGTATTTGCTTTTGATTTTTTCTCTATTACTTATGTAAATGATATACCTAAGGATGCAAAGATTAAAGAGGTAAAAGAAATACTTCCTATGAATAATAGTCTTAGTACTATAGGATATTATCATCATGATATAGAATATGTAGTAGATGAGAGCCTAACAGATAAAGTAGCAGTAGAAGTTAGTTATTATGATTATTTAATTGAAAAAACAATTGAAATAGAAGTACATAATAATAATTTATTAATTTATGAAGATGGCCCCAAAGAATTTAGTTTTAAAGAATCTTTAGATATAATAAGTAATGATATCAAGAATAATAAGATTTATAATTATGATAAATTAAATGAATATAAAGTTACTATAAAAACCAGTAGTAATAATATAGATATTATTAATAAAAATAATTTAAGTTATTTTAACCAAAATAATTTCTAGTTAAGCTTAGGAATTATTTTTTCATATGTATAGTTTATTATTGCTACATTAGATAGACTATCTAATATTTCTTTAGTAGTTTCTATAATATAAGTACAATTTTCTTCATATAATTTATTTTTAATAATACTATTTTTAAGTAAGTAATTAACTTCTTTTTCTTTAGAATAGGAAAATGTGATAGAAGCTTCTATTCCATTAATTAATTCTACTAAAGTAGATTTATTAATAACTTCTTTACATGTATTAGAATAGGCTCTAATTAAGCCTCCTGGACCTAATTTAATACCTCCAAAGTATCTTATTACAATTACTAAGACATTCACTAAGTTATTATCTTCTATTACATTTAAAATAGGGATACCTGCAGTTTTATTAGGTTCACCATCATCACTAAAACCTTTATTATTTATTAAAGTAAAAGCATAACAGTAGTGAGTTGCATTTTTATATTCTTCTTTTATATCATTTATATTATCTTTAACATCATCTAAAGATTCTATAGGTATAATAACTCCTATAAACTTAGAGTTTTTAATAGTTACCTCATATATTTCTTTTTTTATAATACTTTTCATAATAAGTTCCTTTCTCTTTTATTATAACTTAATTTATGTAAAGAAAGAAGAAATTAATGTATTTTTTATTTACTATAAAGGATTCTATGTGTTAATATTGAAATATAGATAAGGCATCTACATTACCCTTATATAAAATATTAGTATAAGAACAACTACTTTGGGTAGTATAAAAGTAGAGGAGTGTATATAATATGGTTAAAAATAAGAAAAGTATTTTAATATTAGGATTAATATTGTTATTAATAATAGCGATTATAGGAGTGAGTGTATAAGTCATGGCTTAAGTGAGACGAGTAGCTGGTATAACGACTATCATAACATGGTAAGTGAAGAACATCCATGGTTGATGCACGGCGGTAGTTATAGTAATGGTACAGGTGCTGGTGTATTTGACTTTTACGCCTGGGGTCTTGGTAATGCTGGTAGCCACGGCTCGTTCCGCTTAGTTTTAAATTCTAGTCTGTAGTTTTAAGATAAGAGAAATTTAATAAAGTTATAAATATTTAGATATTTACCTAATGTTTATAACTTTTTATTTTGGATATACTAAATATGAGTTATTTACTCTTAGTTGTGTTTATGATAGAATAAGTCATATAAACGGAGGGATGCTATGTTTCGTAAAAATAATAAAAGTAATGAATTAGATTATAAAGCTATTAATAAGTTTTTTTATACTTCTAATAACTTGTTAAACTTTGTACTTGTTTTAGTTATTATACTTGCTATACTTCTTGCAACTTACTTAATAAAAGAATGGAATATACTTAGTATAATCGGTACTATTTTATCAGTAATATCTCCTGTCTTTATAGGTTTTGTTATTGCCTGGTTACTTGATCCTTTAGCAACTAAGTTTTCTAGTAAAATGCCTAGAGTATTAGCATGTATTTTAACATACTTAATTATCTTTGGAGGAATTATTTTAATACTTGTCTTTACTGTACCTACATTTTCAAGTGGTGTATCTGATATAGTCTCAGTTGTTCCTGATATAGTCGATAATGTTCAAGACTTTGCAAGTGATATGTTAGAAAATTTAGGAGATAGTAGTAGAGTTGAATCTTATAAAAATACTATGCTTGATAAAATAGAAGAGGTTGGTACTAGTTTAGTTAATACTTTACCTAATACAATTTGGAATTTTGGTAGTGGTATTATTAGTGTTGCAACTAATATTATTCTTGGACTTATGATAGGTTTCTATTTACTATTTGATTTCCGTAAATTCCAGGGCCATTTGCTTAGTATTATTCCAAAAGATTGGCATGAAGGGGCTAAAGACTTGATGAGTCGTATTAATGGTAAACTTAGAAGTTATGTAGGCGGAGTACTTTTAATTATGGTATTAGTCTTTATTACTCAGTCTATTGGCTTTAGTTTAGCAGGACTTTCCGCTCCATTCCTATTCGCTTTATTCTGTGCCATTACCGATGTAATACCATATATTGGTCCTTGGATTGGTGGAGCCCCTGCTGTTATTGTTGGTTTTACAATCAGTCCTATGGTAGGGGTGTTCTGTTTAATATCAGTAGTCGTTTGTCAACTTTTAGAAAATAACTTCTATCAACCATTAATTATGGGTAAAACTATGAAATTACATCCTGTTACAATTATGCTTGGGCTCTTGCTTTTTAATTATTTCTTTGGTATGATAGGAATGATAGTTGCAACACCTCTTATTGCTACAATTAAGATAATTTTTGAATTTATTATGGAACATTCCAGTATAGGTGAAGCGTTTAATAATTATCAAACTAATAATAAAAAAACTAAGACGGAAAAGAGTACAAAAGTTAGTCTTATAAAAGAGAGTTAATGGTAGGTGGAAATTAACTAAGACTCTTTTGGAAAGCTAATTCTAGAGTTTTGTAGGGATGACCTTTATCAAAATTAAGACCAAAGTAGGATGGTAACGTGTATTATGCACTCCTATAGTGGTCTTTTTTATGTATAAATAGGAGTTGGTTTAGATGAAGATATTTTTATTAGCAGGTAAAGCTGGTAGTGGTAAAGATTTACTTGGAAGTTATATGAAGACTAAATATGATTTTAAAGGAGATAGTACTTGTATTCTTCATATAACGACACCTTTATATGAGTATGCTAGAAACTATTTTAGTTGGGATGGAGATATGAGAGATAAACCAAGAGAGTTTTTACAAGAGATGGGGATTGAAGTTATTAGAAATACCCTTCATAAAGATACTTTCTTAGTAGATAGATTATGTGAAGATATAGATATTTTAAAACATTATTTTGATGTTTTTATTATTACCGATGGAAGACTTGTTAGTGAATTTAATTTGTTAAGAGAAAGATTTCCTGATATAAAGATAATTCATGTAATTAGAGAAAACTATAATAATAATTTAACTCTTAAAGAGAAAAATCATATTACTGAGACTGATATGGAGAATTATAAAGATTATGATTATGTAGTTAATAATACTACTAAAGATGAGTTGTTTAAGGAAGCTGACAAGATTATAGATATTGAAAGTGGGGTAGAGTATTTATGAAAAAACTAATCGCTGTTGTTGGTATGAGTGGTACTGGTAAGAGTGTAGCGACAACATACTTAGAAGATCAAGGTTATAAGAAGATATACTTTGGAGGAGTAATTTATGATAAAATGAAAGAAGCGGGTATTCCTATTACTCCAGATAGTCAAAAAGAGTTTAGAGAAAACCTTAGAAAAGAACATGGTATGGGTGTAGTTGCTAAGATTCTTCTACCTGAGATAGAAGAAGCATATAAAATAGGAGATACTGTCCTAGATGGATTATATTCTTGGGATGAGTATTTAATACTTAAAGAAAGATTTAAGGATTTAAAACTAGTTTGTGTTTGCACAGATAAGAAAATTAGATATAATAGAGTTGAGTCAAGACCTGATAGACCTTTTAATCATGAAGATATTATTAAAAGAGATGTTGCCGAGATAGAAAACTCTGCTAAAGGGGGACCTATTGCCTTTGCAGATTATTATATCTTAAATAATGGAGACTTAAATAGTTTTTATAAGAGATTAG
The DNA here is from genome assembly GCA_018715925.1 of Candidatus Onthousia faecipullorum. Lineage (GTDB taxonomy): Bacteria > Bacillota_I > Bacilli_A > RF39 > UBA660 > Onthousia > Onthousia faecipullorum. The sequence goes on along the minus strand of DVKQ01000077.1, from coordinate 5,647 downwards.
AAGAGATACTTGATGATATAGATAATGAGTAATTTAACCATTGTTTATGGCAAAATTAAGAGTTTGATAGATATATTTGTGCAACAGGATGTTGCACAAGTAAAAATTGGGAGGTGATGTTAATGCTAGAAAAAGATTTTAAAAGAGTTATTGCAACTATTAGGGATGAGATTATTGAAACTCAGGTTTATATAATGAGTGATGCAAATAAAAGACTTTTAAATTTATATTTTAAACTTGGTAAAATAATTTATGAAAATTCTAAATGGGGTAATAAATTTATTAAAGAGTTGGAAACAGAATTAAAATTAGATTTTCCTAATTCAAAGGGATTTTCGGCAAGAAATTTGGTTAGAATGAAAAAATTTTATGTAGAATATAAAGAAGAAGAAATTTTGCCACCGGCGGTGGCAAAATTACCATGGACTCATAACAACATCCTTATAGATAAGGTCAAAGACAAAGAAAAACGTTTATGGTATGCTAATGAGGCTGCAAATAACAATTGGTCTAAAGTAGTTTTGAGGCATCAAATTGATATGAATTTATATGAACGTAAAGCACTACTTACTAATAAAGAAAATAATTTTAAAAATACCTTAATAGAACCACAAAGCGATTTGGCAAATGATTTACAAAAAGATCCTTATATTTTTAATTTGCCTTTATTAAAAGAAAAATATATAGAAAAAGAACTCGAAGAATCAATGGTAGAACGTATTAAAAATGTATTATTAGAACTTGGAGAGGGATTTAGTTTTGTAGGTAATCAGTATAAAATAACTGTAGGAGATAGTGATTATTTTATTGATATGTTATTTTACCATTTAAAATTACATTGTTATATAGCTGTTGAGCTAAAGGCAGTATCTTTTAAACCGGAATTTATTGGACAGTTAAATTTTTATCTAACGGCACTTGATGAACAAGTAAAAGATGAACGTGATTTTCCTTCAATTGGTCTATTGCTATGTAGAGATAAAGATAGGTTAACAGTTGAATATTCTCTTAAAAATATAAGTAAACCAATTGGTGTTAGTTCTTATGAGATTTCTAAATATATGCCTAAAGATATCATGGATAAATTGCCTACAGAAGAGGATATAAATCTTCATATAGATATAGATGAAACAATTGAACAAGAAGGAGAGAAGTAATATGAGATATATGACTAGTAATGAAATTAGAAAGATGTGGGTTAAATACTTTGAAGAACATGGACATAAATATATTAAATCAGCACCACTAATCCCTATTAATGATGATTCACTTCTTTGGATTAATGCCGGAGTTACACCATTAAAAAAATACTTTGATGGAAGCATAACCCCTGAATCACGTAGAATTGTTAATATTCAAAAATGTATTAGAACTAATGATATAGAAAATGTTGGAGTTACTAAAAGACATCATACTTTCTTTGAGATGATGGGTAATTTTTCTATTGGTGATTATTTTAAAGATGAAGCGATAGAATTTGCTTTTGAACTATTAACTAGTAAAGAGTGGTTTGATATACCTCTTGATAAACTTTATGTAACAGTTTATACCAAAGATGAAGATGCTTATAATAAATGGGTAGAGTTAGGTATGCCAAACGACCATATTATAAAATTAGAAGGTAATTTCTGGGAGATAGGAGAAGGTCCATGTGGTCCTGATAGTGAGATATTTTATGATGGGGGAGAAAAATTAGATCCTGATGGTACTGCATGGGAGAAGTTTATTCATGATGAAGATCAAAACCGTTATGTAGAGATTTGGAATAATGTCTTTAGTCAGTTTAATTCTAAGCCAGGTGTTCCTCGTGAAAAATATCAAGAACTTCCTCATAAAAATATCGATACTGGGGCAGGATTAGAGAGATGGGCTTGTATCTTCCAAGGCGTTGAATCTAACTTTGAAACAGATTTGTTTAGACCAATAATTGAGAAAATAGAAGAGTTAAGTGGTGTTTTATATAATGGAGAGACTGCTTTTAAAGTAATTGCTGATCATATGAAAGCGGTAACTTTTGCGATAAGTGATGGGGCTAGTTTTGGAAATACAGGACGTGACTATGTCTTAAGACGCTTAGTAAGACGTAGTGTTAGATTTGGTAGAACTTTAGGTTTTAGTGAACCTTTCCTTTATAAACTTGTTCCTGTTATTGTACAAGTTATGGGAGAAGCATATCCTGAGTTAAAGAAAAATTCTGGAGAAGTTGCTGTTTACATATTAGATGAAGAGAAATTATTCTTTAATACTCTAGAAGACGGAGAAAGACGTCTAAAAGAGATTATGAGTGATGATAATGATAAAGTAATTAGTGGATATGATGCTTTTAGATTATATGATACTTATGGTTTTCCATTAGAACTTACAGAAGAAATCGCTAGTGAAGCAGGATATACTGTTAATGAACAAGAATTTAATGATTATATGGCTAAACAAAAAGAACAAGCTAAGAAAAATTCTCGTTCTAAGACATCTATGGCTAGTCAAAAGAAAGTCTTAATGGACTTTACTAAACCATCAACATTTGTTTATGGCTTATACCGTTTAAAAAGTAGTGTTCTTGCTATAGTTAGTAAAGATAAATTAGAGAAAGCTCTTGATCACTCTGGATACATTATCTTAAAGAGAACATGCTTTTATTCAGAGTCTGGAGGACAAGTATCTGATACAGGTATGATTATAGGTAAAAACTTTAAAGCAAGAGTTGTTGATGTCTTTAAAGGTCCTAATGGTCAACATATTCATAAGATTAAACTTTTAGATGGCATTGTTCATGTAAATGACGAAGTAGAAGTTATGGTTGATAAGCCTAGAAGAAAAGAAATAGAAGCGAACCATTCTAGTGTCCATATCTTACAATATGCACTACAACAAGTAGTTGATAAAAATATTAGGCAAGCTGGTAGTTATGTAGATGATGAGAAACTTAGATTTGATTTTACATGTCCATCTAAAATTAGTGATGAAGAGATAGTTAAAACAGAAGAGTTTGTTAATAATATGATAAGCAAAAATATTATTACTTCTACTGAGACTATGCCACTTAATAAAGCGAAAGAAATGGGTGCAATGGCTTTATTTGGAGAGAAATATGGGGATACTGTTAGAGTCGTTAAAATAGATAAATCTATAGAGTTATGTGGAGGTACTCATGTTGCCAATACTAAAGATATAGGTAAGTTTGCTATATTTAACTTTGAATCTAAAGGAAGTAATACTTATAGAATAGAGGCAGTTGCTGGTAATAGGTTAGAAAACACTTTATTTGAAGTGATTAAACCATATAACGATGAGATGGTTAAATTACTTTTGAAAGCGAAAGAAATACTTGCTCTTGCTAAAAAGCAAAGTATTGATTTGAGTTTTGATGTAGAAATAGATAATACTTCTCCTACCTCATATAAAGATATCATCTATAATCAAAATGAATTATCTTATGTTCAAAGTGAAGTTAAAGCCCTTGAAAAAACTTATAATAATGAAGTAGAAAAGTTAACTTTATCTAATTTAGATATGTATTTATCAAGAGTAAAAGAAATTAATGGTAAGAAGCTTTTATACTTAGAACTTGATAATATAGAAATGTTTTTAGTAAAAGCAATGGCTGATGATTTATGTAATAAATTTGATGAAGTAGTAGTATTACTTGCAAACATTAAACAAGATAATAGTGTTAACTTTATATGCCGAAGTTCTATTCCATCTGTTAATGCCGGATATGTTATTAAAAATATAACAACAGCATTTAGTGGTAATGGAGGAGGAAGTCCTACATTTGCCCAAGGTGGTATTAAAGATAAGAGCCATTTAAGTGAAATAAAACATGCTTTAGAGGATATAATCAATGAATAATTTTTTAATTAAGAGTAACTCTATTAGTCTTATAGATAAGAAAATAGAAGAGTTAATTAAAGAAAAAGGCTTTAATGATTCTAGTGTTACTACTTATGATTTAGAAGAAGATAGTATTAACTCATTTATAGAAGATGCTGATACTATCTCTTTCCTTACTCCTAAGAAAGTAATAATAGGTAGGAATCTTTCTAATAATAATTTAGATGATAAAGCCTTAAAGACTTTATCTAAATACTTAGATAATCCTAATAATGATGTTTTATTAATACTTGTAACAACTAATATAGATGCAAGAAAAAAGACTGTTAAAGAAGTTATTAATAAACTTGCTTTAGTTAATATAAGTACTGATACTAAGATAATAGTTAAAGATATTTTAAAAGACTATGATATGGAATATAGAGTTATTAATCTTTTAGAAGAGTATTATAGTGATGATTTAGAAAGATTAATTAGTGAGACTAAAAAGCTAGCTTTAGCATTTATTGATACTAAGAAAATTACTTATAAAGATGCTCTTTCACTATTAGTTAAACCATTAAATAAAGAGGATACTCTAGCCTTTGATTTAGTCCGTGAGATTGCTTTAAAAAATAAAAAGAAAGCTTTAAATATCTATAATGAACTACTTAGTTATAATATTGAAAGTTATGCTTTATTTGGACTATTAGAAAGTCAGTATAGACTTTTATATCAAGTAAAAGTCTTAAATAAAAAAAATATATCATATAACGATATGGCAAATATTTTAGAAGTACATCCTTTTAGAGTAAAAAAGACTTTAGAACTAGTTAGATATTATAGTTCAAAAGAGATAAGCAAACTACTTAAAAATCTTTCAGATATTGACTATAAAATAAAAAGTGGTATCTATGAAAATAATATAATTATAGATTTGTTAATATTAAATATCAAGTAGTGTATACTGCTTGATATTTAATATTTTCTTTGTCTAATAGGAAATTTATATTGAAAAAGCGAAAAAATGTATTGACGAACGTATATTTTGTATAGTACACTTAAGTTACTAAAGGGAGGTTCGTCATATGGAAATATATAGAGCATATAAATTTAGGTTATATCCAACAGATGACCAAAAGAGATTAATAAACAAAACTTTAGGATGTAAAAGATTTATATATAATTATTATCTTAATTGTTTAAAAGATAATAATAGTATAAATAGATTTGATTTACATAAAGATTTACCTAAATTAAAAGAAGAAAATGAATTTTTAAAAGAAGTAGATTCAACTGTATTACGTTCTGCTGTAGATGATTTAAGTAAAGCTTTTAATGATTATTATGCTAAAAGAAAAGGTTATCCTAAATTTAAAAGTAAATTTAGTAAACATTCTTATAGAACTAGTTGTGTAAGAGGTACATATAAAGAAAAAGAATATAGTAATATAGAAGTAGATTTACTAACTAGAAATATAAAATTACCAAAATTAGGTAAAGTCAAAATAAGAGGATATAGAAATAAAGATAAAATAGAAGGAAGGATATTAAATGCAACTATAACAAAAGAAACAACTAATAAATATTATGTTAGTGTTGTTGTAGTTGAAGATATTTTAGTAGATAAAGTAACCCATACTACTATAGTAGGAATAGACTTAGGTATAAAAGATTTAGTAGTAACAAGTGATGGTATTAAATATAGTAATCCGAAAGTAATAATGAAGTTTGAAAAGAGATTAAAAAGATTACAAAGAAAGTTATCAAGACAAGTTAAAGGTAGTAAGAACTATTTAAAAACAAAAGAAAAGATAGCAAGATTACATGCTAAAAT
>DVKQ01000076.1 GCA_018715925.1 Candidatus Onthousia faecipullorum | reverse complement strand
AAGGATTTTAAAATTCACGAAGTGTATCTTGATAATTACAAAGGAATAAGATATAATGGAGACAATAAAGAAGAAGCATATCTATCTTTATTTACTGCAACTTCTTATGAAGAGTTAAGAGAAATAGCAGGAGATGATAAGGAGGCGTTAAAGATTGTGGATGAATTAGAAAGACTAGGACTTGATGATAAGTTTGGGTTAGCTTATGACAATGAAATAATGCAGAAAAAAATGATTAATACTGCTCGTAGTTGGGGTTATGATGATGGTAAGGAAGATGGTGCTAGGGCAAAAGAAATAGAAATAGCTAAAAATCTTCTTAAAAATGAAGTATCTATTGATATAGTATCGGAAAGTACAGGTTTAAGTGTAGAAGAGTTAAATAAATTAGTATAATAATAGAAGAACTTGCAAAATATAGGAGAGTCTAACACTATAAAATTAAAATTGCTCTTAATAATTAACATATGCAACCATGATTTGGTTGCTTTTCCTTGTGTTTTCTCATAAAATATGATAATATAACACCAAGTTGAAGGGGTATGTAGTATGAGCAGTAAAAAAGAAATATTTGCAAAAGGATATAGTTTTAAGAAACTATTCTTTATATTTGTAATTGGTTCTATTATTGGCGTTTTTTATGAACAAATACTTAATTTAGTTAAAATATATCTTTCAACAGGAGATATTGTCTGGGAATTAAGAAGAGGAGTACTTTATGGCCCATTTAATCCTTTATATGGTCTAGGAGCAGTGCTTGTTATCTATTTATTAGCAAGACCAAACTATTCTAACTTTAAAACTTTTATATATGGAGGACTCTTAGGAGGTGTTATAGAGTATTCTATAAGTCTTTTACAAGAAATATTTACTCATACAATATCTTGGGACTATTCACATCACTTTTTAAATATTGGCGGAAGAACTACTATTCCTTTTATGATAGTATGGGGAGTATTTACCTTAATCTTTGTAAAACTAATCTATCCATTTCTTTCTAAATGGATAGAAAAGATACCTGTAAATATAGGTAATATAATTTTCTATATACTTTTAATATTCTTAATAATTGATATGTTTATATCATGGACAGCCTTATTTAGAAGTGCTATGAGAAGAAGTAACATTGAGCCTATCACTCCAGTTGGAAGACTATATGATATAGTCTATCCTGATAGTGTTTTATCTAAAAGTTTTCCTAATATGGACTTTAAGATTAGAAAGGGTAAGTAGTATGATAACACTAATATGTTTAATTTTAATATTTATAGCAAGCTATCTATTAATAAAAGAATATATAGTCGCCCTAAAAGGCTCTAAAATTACTTTAAAAAGAACTTATGATGAACCTAAATTTGCAATATTAATACCAGCAAGAGATGAATCTAAAGTAATTTCTAATTTATTAGACAGTATTAAAAAACAAACATTTAAGATAGATTCTAAAGATATTTATATTATTGTAGAAAGTAAAAAAGACAAAACAGTAGATATCGCTAAGGAAAGAAATATTAATATCATCTACCGTAAAAGTCTAATTAATAGAAGAAGAAAAGGTTATGCCTTAGATGATGCTGTTAAAGAGATATTAAAATCTAAAAAACACTATGATGCTTATTTTATTTTTGATGCTGATAACGTCTTAGATAGAAATTATTTTAAAGAAATGGTTAAAACTTATAAAAAAGGGTATGATATAGGTATAGGATATCGTAATACTAAAAATGGTAATTCTAGTATTTTTTCTGCCTGTTCGTCACTAACTTTTTCTATGATAAACACTTTCTCTAATAATTATAAAATGAAACATAACTTAACTTTAACCATAAGTGGAACAGGCTTTTATATAAAAGGAGAGATACTAGAAGATTTAGGAGGATATCCTTTTAATAGTCTAACAGAAGATTATGAATTTACTTTATATGCAACACTTAATGATTTAACATCTTCTTATAATATAAAAGCTAAATATTTTGATGAACAACCAGTTGATTATAATACTACTATTAAACAAAGAACTAGATGGGTAAAAGGATATTTTGATTCAAGGAGAAAGTATTATTCTTTGCTCAAAGAAAAAATAAGTAAAAAAGATAGTAATTATCCATCAGTATATCTTGCCTTAGTAGGAGTAAAGCCTTATGTTTTATTAGTTATTAGCATTATTTTATATCTTCTAAACCTACTTTATAGAATGATATCTAATTCTATAGTTAAAGTAGAAACTTATACCTTATTGTTACAATTTTTCTTAATAATACTTTTTATCTATATAGTCTTACTAGTATTTACAGGTATCCTTTTAATAAAAGAAAAAGATAATCTTAGACTAAATAGAAAAATGAAGATAAAATCTCTATTCTTTAATCCTATATTTTTGGCAAGTTATGTAAAGTGTTTGTATTTAGCTTTGAAAAATAAAGATTTAACTTGGGAAAAGATAGAACATACTGTTAATATAGAAGAGGAGGGAAAAAATGATAACATTAGTTAAAGATATAAATGAAGCGGATGGAATAACTCATAATGGAACAATGCATGCAGATGAAGTATTTGCAACAGCATTTCTATCGATTTACTTTAAAAACTTTAAAGTAGCAAGAGTAAGTGAAGTACCAGAAGATTTATCATCTAATACAATTATCTATGATATTGGTAAAGGTAAATTTGATCATCATCAAACTGATGCTAGAGTAAGAGAAAATGGTATTAAATATTCATCATTTGGCCTTTTATTTGAAGAGTATGGGCTAGATTATTTGAAAAAATTAAAATTAAAAAATACTAAAGCTATATATAATTATCTTATAAAAGATTTTATAGAAGGAATAGATGCCATTGATAATGGAGTTTTTCCTGAGATAAAAGCAAACTATAAAGTAAAAACAGTAAGTGATATTATAAAAATATTTAATCCTAGTTATAAAAGTAATGATAATGAAGATGAACAATTTATTAAAGTTGTATCATTAGCAGAATTAATACTAACTGAAGAGTTAAAAAATGTTATTGGAAAAGTTAATGCTTCAAGTAAAGTAAAAAAACTACTTAACAAAACAAAAAGCTCTATTTTAATATTAGATGAGTACTTACCATATGAAGAGACAGTCTTAACATCTTTATCTGGTAAGAAAATAAAATTTGTTATTTATCCTTCTAATAGAGGAGGATATGGTATAAAAACTGTTCCTGTTAGTACAACTGATAAAACTAGTAGAGTCTATTTCCCTAAAGCTTGGGGAGGACTTACTAATAGTGATTTAGAACAAGTAACCGGTATAAAAGGCTCTCTATTTTGTCATACTAATAGATTTTTAATGACATCTTGTAATTTAGATACGGCAATTAAACTAGCAGAAAAAGCAATAGATGCAAATGAAAAAGAATAATAGTAGTAATTAATAGAAGTTTAGGGTACAATAATAAATGGAGGAATAGAGATGGATAAAGATGGACAAAACTTAAAAAAAATAATGACAATTATAACTGTAATTATAACCATACTTTTAGTAGCTTTTATCATCTATGCTATCAAGATGAATCTTTTAACAAGCCCTGAACTTTTAGTTAATAGAATAAAAGAATATGGTATAATTGGTCCAATAATTTTTTTACTTATTCAAACAGTTCAAGTAATATTTCCTGTTATTCCAGGAGGAGCATCTTGCCTTGCAGGAACCCTTGCTTTTGGTCCTATAGAAGGCTTTATCTATAACTATGTAGGTTTAACTTTAGGAAGTATAGTCGCTTATATGTTAAGTAGAAACTTTGGTCTTCCTCTAATAAAAAAGTTATTTAAAGAAGAAACTATTAATAAATATTTAAAATATATTAGAACTAAAAAATTTGAAAAAATCTTCTTTTGGGGTATATTATTACCAGGAGCCCCTGATGATTTATTATGTTATATCGCTGGAATTAGTAATTTGACCTTTAGAAAGTTTATTATTATAATATTAATAGGTAAACCATTAACATTAATATTCTATAGTCTATTTGTAAATTTGTTTTAAGGAGTAGTAATTATGCATGTAAGTTATCTTTCTTTTTATGAAAGTCCTATAGGACTAATTAGAATTAATACAAGTTTCTATGATGTTCTATCTTTAACCTTTATAGAAGAACAAACTGAAGAAGAAAGAGAAAATCATTTAAGTATTAGAGTTAAAGAAGAATTAGACTTATACTTTAAAGGAGAATTAAAATCATTTTCATTTTATAATTATTTAATATCAGGATTAGAAAGAAGAGTTCTAGAAGTAGTAAGTCATATTCCTTATGGAGAGACTCTAACTTATAAAGATATAGCAAGATTTCTAGGAAATGAAGAAATGATTAATCCTGTTATTGCCGTTTTAAATGAAAATCCTTGTCCTATTCTTATACCTTGTCATAGAGTAATAGATGATAAGACAATAGGTTCTTATGTATCAGATATAGAGAAAAAAGAATATTTATTAAATCTAGAAAAAGATAACTATTAATTGTCAACTAGCAAATTTAGTTGCTTTTTTAAGTTGAAGTTAATTTAAGACTATGCTATTATTATAATAGGTGATGTGTGGCAAGTTCTATCGTGAAAAGCGATAGGTAAGTTTTACAACTAGCAACTGATAAAACGAAAAGTAGAATGAGTGGGTAACGCCACGAAATGCTTTCCATAAGAACTGCGACATGCATAATGATAGTAATAGATATCAATATGTATGGGAACTCGCTGAAGTCGACTGAAGTATA
>DVKQ01000075.1 GCA_018715925.1 Candidatus Onthousia faecipullorum | reverse complement strand
ATTAATATTCTTTGGTCTACTGTTGGATATAACCTAAATTTATATGCTCTATATATTTTCATAATCCGAACACCTCTGTTTAATATTTGTAACTTAAGTGTACTATCCAGAAGATATGTTTGTCAATACATTTTTTCGATTTTTAAGTATGAATTTCCTATTATATAAAAAAATATTAAAAAAGTGAATAATTGAGAAAATACTGCTTATTATAATAATGTACATATAATAATTTATGTACAACACCAGGAAGTCTTACTACTGGTCTAAAGAGCTTAAAGCTCTTTTCTTTTTTACCAAAAATTACATCTATAATTTGACAAATTTCTTGCATATTTTCTATTAAGATAACAAAGACTAATAGTGGAAAGGAGGAAAATAATGAAAAAAATCAGTAAGATTCTATTACTATTTGTTTTAACAATTACCTTAAGTACTACAATAAACGTTAAGGCTGCAACTAGTAAGACTGTTAACAACCAAGCTGAACTTAAAGAAGCTTTAAATGATAGTAATATATCAACCATTATTCTTGGTAGTAATATAGAAACAACCGAAAAGATTAATATAATGAGAGATGTTACTATTGATGGTAATAATAAAACAATTAAGTATGTAGGAAAGTTTGGCTCTAGCAGTAGTAGTGATAATACTGTATGGGGAGGAATTTATGTATTACAGATTTATAAGAGTAATGTTACTTTAAAAAATATTAAATTAACTGGTGGTAATGCAGGACTTCTTATAAATGGTGGACATGCTACATTTGTAGGTAAAATAGATGTATCTGGTAATGGTTTTGGTGGTATTGAACTTGGTAAAGGTAGTGGAGTTACAGAAGCTCCTACTCTAACAATAACTGATAATGCTGAAATCATTAATACAACTGAAAGTGCTGATAAACCAACAATATGGGTACCTGCTGATACAAATGGTGCTGTTATAGAAATTGGTAATACTGAATTTGAACTAAACTCAGGAGAAGAACTAACTCTTGATGAAATAAATGAACTAGAAGAATCTATTGAAAACCCAGAGACAAGTGACTCGTTATTATTAAATATATTCTTTTTATCTATCTTTGTTATTTTATCAAGTTATGCTTTTAATAAAATTCTTAATAAAGAATAAGAGAAACTAGCTAGTTTCTTCTTTTTTTAAGAGTTTTGCATGAACTACTATTCTTTTACCAAAATCATTTTTACAAGTAGATAAAGTTAGTATTTTATCAGTTGTATTAACATCAGTACCAAAGTTATAAATACTTCTTTTCATAATTGTTTCTAAAAAATCTTTAAAATATTTATTACTACTAAAATATGTTTTTATATAATAACTTTCTTTATCTATAGTATAAACACTAAATATCTTAAATGTCATTATCTTATTAGGTGTAGTTACTGTTATATAATAATTATCCTTATTACTAAGCCAATCCTTTTCTAATAAGTTATTTAGACTACCAAACATACTTTTATCTAGTCTACCATGACCATAGATAATATTATTACGAGATAAATTCTCTAAATCATTACGATAATCTAAGAATATAGAACCGACATTATTTTTTTCTTTATCATAGGAATGATTTAAGTAGTAACTATTATCACTACTCTTAACGATAGGATAACTAACATTAGTATTTTTTACTTCAATATAGCCTACTATATCTTGATTTATCTTTTTTAGAGTATCAAAATCATATTTTTCTATTTGTTCTAGTTCTTTTTTTAACTCTAAATCTTTTTTATAATCAAAGTAGTAACTGGTAATATTATAGATTAAAATAAAAACAATAATAATGCTAACTATTAATATTATATACCATTTTCTTTTCCTCATATCTTCACCTCTATTTTATTATTTGATAAAATATGTCATATTATGTAAAGAGTTGAGTTTTTTTATAATTCTCTTTAATTAAATAAATTTTTAAGATATAATTTACTTATAATAATATTGGTGAGGAGTGAATTTATGAAAAAGAAAAAAATTATTGTTACAATAGCAATTATTGTAGCGGTAGCATTGTTAGTGGCAGGAGGTATATTGATATATCAAAATTATTCTAATAAAAATAGAATAGTAACATCATTTAATGAATTAAAGACAGCTTTAGTAGAAACATTAAATCTTAATGAAGAAAATACTAATAATGGTAGTATTAGACAAACAGTAACTGGTAGTACTACATTTAACATTAATCCTTTGTTAGGAAATAGTACTGATGGTAGTGATATTATTATCAACAACCTAAATAATAGTGTGTTTAACTATGAATATCGTCTTGATACAGAATCTAAAAATATGTATTTAGATGGATCACTATTATTTAGTAATGCTGAGATGTTAGGAATTAATTTCTATCAAGCTGAAAGTATTAGTTATGTATTTTTAAGAAATATCTTTGATAAATATATTGTTATAGAAGATAATGATTTCTTTACATACTTAGAAGAAAGTGAACAAGCAGTTGATGATATTAATTATATTTATGATAAGATAATTGAAAGTCTTGGTAATAATATTACTAATGATGATATTAAAGTTACAAATGTTGATGGCAAAAAGAAGATAAGTTTAGAACTAGATGAAAAAAGACTTGATGAGATTAGTAAGAATATAGTAGAAGATTTAAAGAAAGATGATAGAGCTAAAGAAATTTTAGGAGAAGGGTTAGATAATCTTGATACTTCAAGTGATAGTAGTACAACTGATAATAATAGTTATTTATACTATAATATTTATCTTGAGAAAGATAATATTGTAACTTATGAATTTGGAGTAAATGATAGTGAGGGTGATTATAGTATAGAGTTTAATAATGGTGATGAAAAAAGCTTTATTATTAAAGAAGGAAATACTGAAACTCTAAAAGGAATTATAACTAATAATAATGATACTACAACAATTGCTTTAAGTAGTAATAATACTAATTTAGGTACTGTTACTATTAATGAAAATAACATTAATCTTAATATAGTTTTAGATAGTGCAACTAATACAGGTATAACTGCTAATATTACTAGTAATACTTCTAATAATAATATAACAACAACTTTTGCAATAGCTTTATCTATTAATGGTAGTAGTGTTGATATCTTAACAGCAACTGATAATAAGACTATTACTGATGGTGTAGCTGATTTTTCTAATATAGATACAACTAATAATATCAGTGTTAATAATTTAACAGAAGCAGATATTACAACTATAGAAAATAATTTAATGACTATTCTATACAATTTTATGGGTATAGCAATGTAAAATAAAAGAAGCAAGATGCTTCTTTTTATTTGACTTTATAAGAATAAAAATATGATTTAGGATTTTTGATGCCTTTATACTCATCAGTACTCCATACACCACTAATAACAAAATTATTCTTTATATAAAAGTTTTTCCCTTTTTCATTTAAATAAAATGAATATAGGTAAATATAATCAATATTATTATCTTTAGCATATTTCTTTAAATAGTTAATTATAGATGTTCCAACGCCTTTATTTTGATAACTTTTAGTAATAGCAATCTGCTTTATTTTTATGTTATTAGGTGATAACGTAATGGTAAATGAACATTCATTATCATAAGTAATATCTTCTTTAGATAAAGAAGCATACCCCACTACTCTACTTTTTATAATTGCTAATACTATCTTATCTGCCTTAGTTAAATAATCATCATCTATTAAATAACCATTGGGATAGGCATTTTCCATGTGTATTCTATCAATAGAATCTTTATATTTATTAAATTCGTTTTTATTAATAATTTCTATTTTCATAATAAGTACTTTTTAAAGTTATTTTACAAATTGCCTATCCTTAGAACGTTTTTCTATAGGTTCAAGCCATTCGATTATTTCGCCAACTTTAATAGTTCTAAGTATCTCATTCTTACTTGATTTTCTATGATAGTTTTCATAACAAACTAAGTCTTTAGAACCGCCTGCTTTAATATACTCATCTACAAATAACTTTAGTCCTGGATCACTTGTATCAACCCCATACATCATAGGAATATCTATATTTCTATTAAATTCTTTAGCAAATAAGAAAGCTCTACGAGGACCAATTCTATTCCCACCACGTTCAATAATTCTATACATGATGCAATTTAGAAATTCATCTTTTAGAAATACCCATTTATCATACCATTTAATAGCATCTTCTATTTCGTTGTTAGGATGAAGAATAATGTTATTAGATTTAAAATATTCTAATACCTCTTTAATATGTTTACCTTTAAAATAATTATCTAAATCAATATGAGTATTAGGTAAATCTTCTTTTAAACAATTAAAGTTCTCGGCCTCTTCTACTATGCCATCTGGTGTAAGGTATAGCCTTGTTACATAAGGCTTACCAGTATCTACATTCACATTGCTTCTATAATGTACTTCTCTAAACATAAACTGTTCATCACTTGGTAAGGACTTAATAAAAACTTCTTTATTATAGAAATCTGGCCAATTTAAGGTGTCTACATTTTGATTATTACTAAGCGTATCAGTAATATATTGATTATTATTAAACATAACATCATTAATCTCAGTTATTTCTAGAGAAGAACCAGGCATTAGTCTATTAACTTCATATTCAGGATATCTCAATTCATACCATACTGCAACTTTTTCTATTATATCACACATTCTTCTTGGTTCATTATATTCACCATTAGGAGTATAGTGCCCTTTTACAGCATTGTTATAATACCAATTTATATAATTATCAACTTTATCATCCAGATTTCTTAACCTTGAATCTATTAGTCTAAAAGTTGCATAATAATCTTTAACAACTTCTATAGTATCATTAGGAATATTTTCTTCTTTCTCTTCTTGTTTTTTTATTTTTTCTGTATCACTTCTAGCCAATAACCTATTTCTTAGCTTAATCAATTCTTCTTTAATATTCATACAAAATCTCCTAAATAATTAATGGTGTTCACGACAGGAATCGAACCTGCGACCTTTTCCTTCGGAGGGAAATGCTCTATCCTACTGAGCTACGTGAACATAACTAAATTATAGCACTCGCTACTTCGATTTACAATTATTAATACATATAATTTGACAAACTAACAAAAATTAACATAAACTATTATTAAGGATAAGTTAGATGGAGGTAATAACTTATTTTAGCACAGTCTAACTATTGTGTGAATGGTAGTTATCGCTTAAACAGCGGTTATGTTACCACGGCTACTAGTCGTAAGATATATGACAAAAAGTAAAATCTTTTATTACAACAAAACATATATCATAGTAGTAAGGAGTTTATATGTGTGGAATTGTTGGGGCTATTTCTAAAGATAGAAATGTATTGCCTATTTTAATTACAGGATTAAAAAATCTTGAATATAGGGGTTATGATTCAGCAGGTGTTGCATACCTTAAAAATAAGAAAATAAATATTGTTAAAACTAGTGGGAAAATTATTAATCTTGAAAATAAACTTAATAAAAATGATAAAAGTAATATAGGAATCGCTCATACTAGATGGGCTACTCATGGGAAAGCTACTAGTATTAATGCTCATCCTCATAGTGTTAAACATATTACTATCGTTCATAATGGTATAATTGAAAATTATGAAGAGATTAAAGATATGTTAGAAAAAGAAAACTATTCTTTTAAATCTAGTACTGATACAGAAGTTGCTTGTGCTTTATTAAATTACTATTATGAAGAGTTTAGAGATGTTGATAGGACTATAAAAGAATTTATGAAAAAGATAATTGGTAGTTATGCTATTGTTATGATTATTGATAATGACTTAGATAATATTTATGTCTTAAAAAAAGAAAGTCCTTTAGTAATAGGTATTAGTGATAATACTAATATAGTCGCTAGTGATATTAGAGCGATAGTAAAATATACTAATAAATATTATATATTAAATGATTTTGAATATGCTAAAGTTAATACTAATGACGTTATAATTAAATCAGTTAATGGAGATATTTTAAGTAAAGAGTTACATACTATTAATTTAGAAGAGATTGATAACTCTAAAGGTCATTATAAGCATTATATGTTAAAAGAGATTATGGAACAGAATAAGACTATTTTAAGAACAGTATTATCATTTATAGAAGATGGAATAGATTCTCTTTCAAAACTACCTGATTTAACTAAATATAAAGAGATTTACATTGTAGGATGTGGTACTGCTTATCATGCAGGGTTAGTTGCTAAATATCTATTTGAAGAAATTACTAATACAAAATGTAATGTTTATCTTGCTAGTGAATTTAGATATCAGAATAATTTTTTATCTAAAGATACTTTAACTATATTTATATCTCAATCAGGAGAAACTGCTGATACTATCTCTTCTTTAAAACTAGTTAAAAGTAAAGGTTACCCTACTCTTGGTATTATTAATGTAGATAATAGTACTATCTCATACTTAGTGGATAAATGTCTTTATACTAAAGCAGGTAGTGAAATAGCAGTAGCATCTACTAAAGCTTATACTGCACAAATAGCACTTTTATCAGTACTTGTACTTTCTCATGGATTAAGAAATAAGACTATTAGTGAAGATTATGTTTTAAAAGTTATAGATCAGTTTAAAAATATAGATAACTTAATCTCTCCTTTACTTGATGATAAAGATCTATATTTATCTATTGCTAAAAAAATCTATAAAGAAAAAGATATCTTTTATATAGGTAGAGGTCTTGATTATTATCTTAGTATGGAAGGAGCTTTAAAATTAAAAGAGATATCTTATATTCATAGTGAAGCATATTCTGCAGGTGAACTTAAGCATGGTACTATTTCTTTAATAGAGAAAAGTACTCCTGTAATTTCTAGTGCAACTAATACTAAGTTAAATGCTAAGACTATTAGTAATTTAGAAGAAGTATTAGCAAGAGGTGCAGACATTTATTTAATTACAGATGATAATTATAAAGATAAAAGCTTTACTATTATAAATATACCTAAAGTATCTATTTTTATTAAACCAATATTAGTTATTATCCCTTATCAATTAATCGCTTATTATACAGCATTACTTAAAGGAACTGACATAGATAAACCAAAAAATTTAGCAAAATCTGTTACAGTTGAGTAAAATGTGGTATAATATAGCCTAAGGAAGGAATATTATGGAGTTTTATGATGTAAATAATAATAGAATTATTATACCAGATAATGTCTTTGACAAAGAAATAAGTCATGGCGAATGTGGAACCGTTTATAGATATGATGATAAAACATGTTTTAAATGTTATAACAGAAAAGTTACTAATACTGAATTTTTTTTAAGCACAAAAATATATAACGATTTAAAAAAAATAGAAAATCCCCATTTGATTTATATTAAAGATATATTGTATAAAAAAGAAAATACTAATAAATATGTAGTAGATGGTTATTTATCTAGCTATTATCAAGAAAAATATGAAGATATATTAGAAGTATCTAGTGACTATTTAATATATAATATTGAAGAAATAATAAAACTATTAAATGAATTAAGTAAATATGGTATTAGAGTAGATGATTTGAAAAGAAATAATTTAATTTTGACTCAAAATAACATCGTTTTAATTGATTCAGATTCTTGGTACTATTATAAAGAAAGTAAATCTACAGTTAAAAAGTTAAACATTAATGCTTTAGCAAGTTGTTTTAATGAAGCAGTTGAATTATCTATACAAAAAAATCACAGTAACTTACAACAGCATAACTGTTTCTACACTTCTTATATAAGTAATAAACTATTTCCTTTGACAACTAATGGTAATAGAACAGTAAAAATTCTCTCTAAAAGACTGAACGGCTATAAAAGACCAATAGATTATATCTACAGTGATGCAAAAAATAAAAATTTAAATGTATAATTCATAAATATTGTGTCAAAACTAAAAACATAAAGTATCACTTATGAAAATAAATAAAAATAGGTT
The DNA here is from genome assembly GCA_018715925.1 of Candidatus Onthousia faecipullorum. Lineage (GTDB taxonomy): Bacteria > Bacillota_I > Bacilli_A > RF39 > UBA660 > Onthousia > Onthousia faecipullorum. Next base: position 28,858 of record DVKQ01000075.1, on the reverse strand, counting down.
GTCAAATGTTAACAAATATGGTAAGATATCTTTGTTAACACTTTATGGCGAGATAGCTCAGTTGGCTAGAGCACTCGGTTCATACCCGAAAGGTCGAGGGTTCGAATCCCCCTCTCGCTACCATTTATCAATCACTAGGATTTACACCTAGTTTTTTATTTATTTTATAAGGGAATAGTTACTTATCTTTAACTATTCCCTTTTCTTCACATATTAAATTATTGCTATATTTTTTGTATTTGATAAATTCTTCAATAGTTTTAATAGTCCAAATAAACAATTCTTTATTTGTTACCTCTTTCACTTTAAATACTAATTCTTTAGGACTAGAAATAAAACTTATAGATTTTTGTTTTATGAAGTATTTATAAATAAATACTTCATATAAAGCCCTTTTAAAGCCTTTATAATTATTAGTTAATAAAATACCCATATGATATCTTTTTAAGCTTGTAGAAGCCATTTTTCTAATTATTATGGGATTAAAACTTTGTAATAATACTTTACCATTATAATCAAGTAATAATTTATCTAAATCTCTTAAAGTATTACTAGAAAAATTATCTTTAATCTCTATTAATAAAGTAACATTACCTTTTACTAGGGTTAATACCTCTTCTAATAAAGGTATCCTATCATTTGTATTTAAAAGTTTAATATTCTTTAATTCATCATAAGTCATATTCCTAACTAATCTATCTATATTAGTTAATCTTTTAATATTTTCATCATGAAATACAATAATTTTATTATCTTTAGTTACTCTAATATCAAGTTCTATATTAAAATTATCTAATAAAGCTTTCTTAAAAGCACTAATAGTATTCTCTACTATTTTTTTATTATCAAATACTCCCCTATGAGCATATATATTCAATCTAATCACTCTCTTCTATTTTAATACCTAGTAATAGACTTAAGTCTAAAGCTTGATTTATGTTAACTACTGCCCCTTTTAGATTATTTAAAGAGACTTTTAAGCCTTTAATATTACAAGTATTTAGTTTTATTTTATTTAAAGATGTATTTAAAAACTCTACTTCTTGTAAATTACAATTATTAAATTCTATCTTCTTAAATTTAACTTCATCAAAACTTGAACTTTTTATAGAGCAGTTATTGAATTTAAAGTTATTAAACTTAACTAAAGTAAAGTTACTATAATCTAAGTTAGAATCATTAATAGTAGAATCTATAAGCATACTATTACTAAAGTCTATTCCTAGTAGATTACAATTAATAAATGTTAAATCTTTTATACCATTATTACTAAAGTTAGCATTACGAAAGTCGCAATAGTTAAATTTACATGACATAAAATCTACTCTTTCTAAATCACTATTACTAAAATCTATATTAGTAAAGGTACAATTTCTAAAACTTAGATAATAAGGGGTAAGAGGAAATTTATCATTTGAATACTCTCTATCATAAAATGTCTCATCATCAATAAAATTATCAAACATATTATTAACCTTCCATTACTTTTATTTTAACTTTACCATTATCTATACTTCTATCAATATTATCTTTAGTCTTATCTATATCTTTTAGACTATATTTAACTGTATCTTTAATATCATCTATTAATTTAAAGATTCTTTTAAATTCAGATTCTTTTAGATAAATTTTATATTTTGTCTTTAAATCACTTTCTACTTTTTCTATATTATCTAAATTACTAAGTAAGTTTTTCTCTATTTCTATAGCATTATCTTTATAAGACTCTAAACTATCTATATATTCATTACATAAATCTATATAGTTTTCTTTATTTGATGAAGATAGTTCACTTAATACTTTATAAGAAAGATATGTGGCAAGTAGTGTCCCAACAATATTATGATTATTTTTAAAGGCAAGAAAACTACCTAAGGCAAGTAATGCTTTAGTTCCAAAACCTAACTTTTTAGCATCTTCTTTTTCTAAATCTACAAATGTTCTATCTAGGTTAATACTAGTAGTAGAACTTAAATCATCAATTATCTTACCAGTCGATTTTAAATCTTTTGCAATATTATCAAAGTCTTTAAGATTATCTTCTTTATCACTTAAATCTTCTTTTATATTATTAAACTCTTTTGTCTTAGACCTAATCTCTTTATCTAGTACTTCTTCTCTTAACTTTGCCTCTTTATACTCTTTATATAGAAGAAATAATTCGGATAAGTCATCAGTTTTCTTTAATAAAGAGATAATATAATCATATAAATCTTTATTTTCATTCTTTAACTCACTTAGTATTTCTTTTAATTTCTCTAAATCTTTAGGATTAGTAATATAAGGAATTTCACTAATCATCTTATCATATTTAATACTATTATCATCATTTTTATCTCTTATATTATTTAAATATGTACTTGCATCCATATACATCCCTCTTTTACTAGACACATAATATTATACTATGAAAGTCTTAATTAAGATATATATTTTTGTTAATAATTTTTGACTAAAAGGTCTACTTATAATAAATTTAGGATTAGACTTCTCTATCTCTTTAACAGACTCTTTAACTAAATCACTATAGTCAGTACTCTCTAATAAACAAAACATTATTTTTTGATATTTAGTCATTGTAAGAGCTTTATCTTTTATGATATATTCATCCATAGATTTATTATCTATCATTAAGTTATTAAAACCTGTATAATAGGCACCAGGTATTATTAAAGAGATGCTTACATCAAGGTTTTGATATAACAGTTCAAGTCTTAGTGTGCTTGCCATATTATATAAATATAGCTTACTTGATGTATAAGTAGATAAATAAGGTAACGGATAAAATGAAGCGATTGATGATGTTATAAAGACTTTACCACGTCTTTTATTACTATAACAATATCTTAAATATTTTTGTAATAGTCTAAAGTTGCCTTTAATATTAACATCAATTACTTCATTAAATCTATCATTAGATATCTCTAAGATACTACCACCATTAGAAATAGAAGCATGTAATATTAAGCAGTCTATATCAATATTATCTATAATACTAAAATCATTATCTAAAAGATTTAAAACTATAGGAAACATAATAATCTTTTCTTGACTTATTTTTTCTTCTAAAGCAACTTTCTCTTTCAATGTCTTACACCCTGCATATACAATATGACCTCTTAAAGATAGATGCTTAGCAAGACTATACCCTATATTACTTCTTGATCCTGTTATTAATATATTCATTTTTTATCACCTAGTATTAATATAGCCAAAAAAGACCTCTATTATTTAGAAGTCTTCTTAAATATAACAAAGGATACACCTTTTTTTTCGTTCTTAACTTTAATATCATAGTTCATTAGTAATAAGGTTTTCTTGACTATTGAGAGTCCTAATCCAAATTCACCCTTAATACCTTTCCGGAACGGAGTAAAGATTCCTTCAAGAAGGGTATCATCAATATTAGGACCATCATTATATAAGGTTAAACGGTTATTTTTGGCAGTAATTTTAATTGTAGACCCAGCATAACGCATAAAGTTTGCAAGGATATTATCAATAACAGTCTCAAAGTAGTCGTATGTACCATAGAATTTACTATTTTTATCAAAAGTAACTTCAAATTTAACATCTTTTCTTCTAAACTTAAATTCTTTTATCGCAGTATTAATAATTTTCTTTATGTCTACTAACGCAAAGTCTACTTTTTTATTATCTTTTAAATAATCTAATTTATTCAAATAAAGAAGTGAATGAACTTTTAATTCAAGCTTATCAGTTTGTTCACTAATAACATCTATTACAGTATTAGCATCTTCTATTTTATCATTATAAGCTTCTATATATGATTTTATTACGGTGAGAGGTGTTTTAAAATCATGTGAAATATTTTGATACATTTGATTACGATACTCTTCTTGGTTCTTTAAAGAGACTCGCATATCCTCAATAGCCAGTTCTAATGAACGCATTTCATCGTCAATTTGAAATGATATACTATGATCATAGTTATCATTATCTATATTGTCAATTTTTTGTTTTAACTTTTCTATTTTACGGACTATAAAGCTTCCCCAGAATATAAGAATAAGGGCTATTATTAGAAAAGCTAGTATTACTACAGGTAGGACTGCATCTAATATATCTTGTTTAGTCTTTTCAATATAAGTATCATTGGTAAGAGCTATTTTAGTAACATCATCATTATGGAGTGTATAATAATAATAAATTTGATTTTTATAGATAAATTTTCCGTAATTATCGGTAAAGGCATTCATAATATCACTAACATCATTAAATTCTATAATATCATGAATATTATCTGAATATGCAACTGTATTTCCTATTTTATATAGGTAAGCAATCTCTGTTGTAACTAAGTCTTCATTTATATCTGATTGGACAAATTCAAGAGGTTCTCTTAAGTAACTATAAATATTACTCTCTGCAGATGGAACAATTACTTGTGGTAAGATAATGCCTAAAGTTAGAAAGAAAGCTAGAAATACTACTATTATTAATATTAATAACTGATGAGACAGTTTATTGAAATATTTCATTATAATAATCTATATCCATATCCATAAATAGTATTAACGTTTAATAAAGGCATTTTCTTTCTAAGTCTTCTAACTAAATCATCAACAGCTCTATCACTACCGAAGTAATCATTTCCCCATACTGCATTAAGTATATCTTCTCTTGAAAAACTTTTATTAATGTTTTCTACTAATAAAAGAAGTAAATCAAACTCTAGTGTCGTAAGTTTAATAGGTTTATCTTTAACACTTACAATACGTTTATCAACGTCTATTGTATAATCTAAGTAATTAATGATTTTACTATCAGTACTTTGATATACTCTTTTAATAATATTATTTACTCTTAAAACAAGTTCTTTACTAGAATAAGGTTTAGTAATGTAATCATCGCTACCTAACTCAAGGCCTAAAATTCGATCCAAATCCTGATCTCTTGCAGAAGTAAATATTACAGGTACAAGGGGATATTTTTCACGAATTGCTTTGATTACATCATAGCCATTAACATCATCTCCTAACATAATATCTAGAATCCAAACATCGACAGGATTACCGATGTAAGCAATTGCGTCAGCACCTTTAGTGAAGGTAACAACGTCATAGCCTGCTTTTTCTAGATACATTTTAACTACAGCCAGCAAATCAGTTTCATCTTCAACTAAACAAATTTTATACATAAACACCACCTACCCCTAGTATAACATTAATAGTTTTAGCCTACAAGTAGGCTTTACCACTCTCCTTTCTTTTCTATAATTTATGTAAAAAAACTATAGTTGTAAACGTAACTTAAAATTCTCTACTACATTTACCACTTCCTTTCTTTTACGTATTAATCATATCAATTAAAAGTGTATAAATTATAAAAGAAATGTGGGAAATTATGGGAAAAGAAAAGAATATCTATTTTAAAGAAAAAATCTAGTATGTTTTTTACACACTAGATTATACACTGTCTAAGGTTAGATAAAATTTGCTTTAACTAGTTCAAGCCTCTAATTCGCTTAGTCCTTACGGACTAGTCACGCTCATCACGAGGCAGAACGAGTTGCTACTGTGAGGCCCACCTAAGGCACTATAATTAAACACAGCATAACTTACTCCTACAATCGCTATTATCAATAACAATACTAATCCTAATATTAAAATATTTTTCTTATTTTTTACCATAATATATTACACTCATCTACTTTTATACTACCCAAAGTAGTTGTTCTTATACTAATATTTTATATAAGGGTAATCTAAATACCTTACTTACATTACAAATATACCACATAGAGTCCAATATAATCAACAAAAAAATAATGATTAATACTATTTAACCATTATTTTACACTTAACCCATTATCTGAAAATGATTTCCTGAATCTAAATAAAGTATTCCTTTCTTACCATCTAACTGAGGTAGTACATCATTATAATAATTTAACCTTTCAAACTTAGTAATAGTTATATAAACACTATTACCATCATCCATATATAATAAAAATCTCTCTTCATCAAAGTCATTAGGATCATACTTTATTTCACTTATCTTTTCTCTAATACTTAAATCAACTCTTTTATAATATTTTATAAATCTATCTAATATTTTATTAGGAATCTCATTTATTAACCTAGGTATAGCATAAGGTGTCTCTTTATCTAAAGTAATCTCATCTTTATTTTCTAATACATACTTACCATTATCTTCTCTTTTATAAAAAATCTCATACTCTTCAACATCTATTTCTATTACATGATAGAAACTTCTATTAATATCAACACTTTTAATCAAAGGATTATCACTGATATTATTTTTCATAGTCATATTTAAAGTCTTATAGAAACTCGGATAATCAGTAAGTCCTGCTAATTCTATAATATCATCATCACTAAGTACTTCATTACCACTTATAATAATATTTTTAACTTTAGTATCAAGAATAATTAAACATACAAAAACTATTACAGCGATAACTATAATAAATATTAAAAACGGTAATAGTCTTAATTTTTTCTTCTTGATCACTTTAGCCATATATCTACTCCCAATTTACAAATTCTTGTTCTACTTTTAAATCTATTCCATAATGCTCTTTAACTGCATCTTTTACAAATAGTATTAAATCATGTATATCTTTAGCACTTGCCCCTTCTTTATTAATTATAAAATTAGCATGAACACTACTAACTTCCGCTCCTCCTTTAGTAAGTCCTTTAAGTCCTAAATCTTCTATTAATTTACCTGCAGGATCATATCCTTCTGGATTTCTAAAAACACTACCTGCACTAGGATAATTTAAAGGCTGAGACTTAATTCTTCGCATCTTTCTATCTTTAACAACTTCTTCTAAAACATTTCTATCTCCTTTAGTTAAACCTATTGTTGCTTCTAAACAAATATAATTAGGATGAGTTTGTAAGAAACTACTACGATAATGAAAATCCATCTCTTCATTAGTAAGTGTTATGATTTTTAAATCATCTGTTAATACTTTAACAGTCCTAGTAATATAGCCCATATCACTCTTATAAGCTCCTGCATTCATATAAACTGCACCACCAATAGTTCCTGGTATACCGCTAGCAAATTCTAATCCTGCAAGACCTTTTTTAATAGATTCTCTCGCTACTTTCATTAAACTAGCCCCTGCCCCACATACTACTTTAGTACCAAAGAACTCTATTTTATTAAATTCATCTAATTTAATTAGAACACCTTCATAAGTCTTATCACTAAATAATAGATTACTTCCATTACCAAGTATTTTATATTTAATATTATACTTTCTAATAAGTTTACAAAGTAATACTAACTTATCAGTATTTTTAGGTATTATAATCGCTCTAACTAATCCTCCTACTTTATAAGTAGTAAACTTACTAGCAAAAACATCTTTTTGAATCTTTCCTATGTCATTAGATTCAACTTCACGTAAAAACTCCTTCATTTCTATTCATCCCTAACTAATTTTATAATCTCTTCATATATTCTAGAAGCACTATTTAATACTCCTCTTTTTAACATAGCTTTACTCATCGTATTTAATTTCTCTTTATCATTAATAGTCTTATCTAAAAGATTAACTAAACTATTACTATTAAAGTATTTCTCTTCTAATATAATACATGCTCCATCATCCTCTAGACTCTTAGCATTTACATACTGATGATTATTAGTAACATAAGGACTAGGAACCATAATAGCAGGTAATCCTATACTAGTAATCTCTGCAATAGTAGATGCTCCACTTCTAGTAACTATTAAATCAGTATCTTTCATAAGTCCTATTAAGTTATCATAAAAAGGAATTATTTTAACATTACTACTTAGTTTAATATCTTTATATTCATCATAATAGTTTTTTCCTGTAATAAGTAAGACTTGATAATTTTTATTCTTAAATAGAGGTAATACTTCTTTTAATTTCTTAGTCATTGTTAAAGATCCTAAAGATCCCATAACTATTATAACAAGAGCTTTATCTTTTTTAAAGCCTAATGTTGTTTTACTAACTTTTTCTATATCTTTTATCTGTTCGCTACGAGGATTACCTGTATAGACAGTTTTATCCTTTGGAAAGTCTTTAATACTCTCTTTAAATGATACTAATACTTTATCTACATATCTTGCTAGGAATTTATTAGAAACACCTGGAATAGAGTTTTGTTCATGTATAAGAGTTTTTATTTTAAGTTTAGAAGCTGAATATATAACAGGGGCAGAAATATAACCTCCAAAACCTATAACAACGTCTGGTTTAAACTTAATAAGTTCACTTTTAGCAGTTTTACAAGCTCTAAAATATGTTTTCATAACCTCTATATTTTTAAAGATATGACTTCTATCTAAACCTTTCATCTCTATACCTACATAAGGAATACCCATATTAGGTATAATATCTTTCTCCATCCTATCAGTTGTTCCAATATATAGAATCTCTACATCTTTATCTTTTTCTTTTAATTTAGAAATTAAAGCTAAAGCTGGAAATATATGTCCCCCTGTTCCTCCTGCTGTTATAACTACTTTCATATTATCGTCCTTCCTATTATAAGATATGTTTATTTATTATATTTAGTAATTAAACTTTCAAATTCTTCTTTTATTTCTTTAAGACGTTCTTCACTAGAAGCTTCAAATCTTGCTGTTAAATTAGGTCCTGTATTAGATGCTCTAACACTAGCCCAAGAATCATCAAAAGTTACTCTAACTCCATCAATATTGTTATAAGTATAACCTTTCTCTTTACAGTACTCTTCTATTTTCTTAACTACATCAAACTTAATCTCATCAGTAGTCTTATATTTAGTCTCAGGAGTAGAATAATATCTATTAATACCATCTAATAATTCATCAACAGATTTCTTAGTATTAGAAAGTATCTCAAGTAATCTAAGTCCTGCATAAATACCACTATCAAAGCCTAAGAATTTATCTCTAAAATAAACATGTCCTGATAATTCTCCTCCAAAAGCAAGATTTAACTCTTTAACCTTCGCCTTAGTATATGAATTACCTGTTCTATAACAGTAAGGTGTTCCCCCTAGTTTAATAATTTCATCTTCTAAACTCTTACTACATTTAACATCATATAAAAAGGTCTTATTATCTACTTTATTAATAATATCTCTAATTATAATAATCATATAATAATCTATTGGTATAAATTTACCACTACCTGAAATAACTCCTACTCTATCTCCATCTCCATCAAAAGCAAGTCCTACATCAGCTTTTCTATCTATAACTGCTTCCTTTAAGTCTTTAAGATTATCTTCAATAGATGGATCAGGATGATGATTAGGAAAACTACCATCACTTTTTCCATTAATAATGGTATAATCTAAATCTACTCTTTTAAATACATCATCTAATAGTATTGATGTTGTCCCATTACCAGGATCAAGTACTACTTTAACCTTTCTATTACCAAAAGATAGATTATCTGTTAGGGCACTTAAATAATCATCTTTTACATCTTTCTTAGTAATAGAACCCTCCCCATAATGAAAGTTACCTTGTTTTATATAATTATAGAAATCTTCTATCTCTTTTCCTTTAGCATTATCATAATCTTTAAAGGCAAATTTAAACCCATTTTCATCTTTAGGATTATGACTAGCAGTTATCATAATACCTGAATCTATTTTAAGATTAATACATCCAAAATAATACATTGGTGTCGTACATAGTCCTAAATCAAAAACATTAACCCCTGTATCAATAAGCCCTTGTATTAAGGCTTGATGTAAATCAGGAGAAGATAGTCTATTATCATGACCTACAACACAATTTTCTTTTCCTAAATCTATTAATTTACTACCAAAACCTATACCTATAGTATAAGCAGTATCTACATCTATATTAGTAGGAACCACTCCTCTAATATCATAACCTCTAAATATATATTTATTAATATCTTCTTTTATCTTCATAAATCCTCCACTTTATTTCTGTTTTTTCTTTATTCCTTTAATACTATATCTTTTTAATTTACTTAAAGGATTATCATAATCACTAAGATTAATCCAAGGAAAGGCATTTAACATATGCCTAACAAAGAAATTAGTCTTAATATCACGTTTCTTAGCAAGTTCCTCTCTAATTATCTTAGTAAGTTCTTGAGTTACATCACGTTTTTTAAATTTAATAGTTGATACTTTTACTTGATATAAAGTTGTAATAGTTATAATAACATCTACTAAGAAAACAACTATTAAAGTTAGAGAAACTATTCTAAGTACTAATATAGGAAGTTTTCCTACAATAGTTAAAACAAAAGGATTAAGAACATATGTAAAGAAAACTCCCCCTATACCAAATAGAAAAGCATTAAATAAACAAACTCTACCTTCTATATTAAACTTTTTGTCACTATAATCCCACCATCTAGCTTTAAATATTTTTTCTAAAACATAACTAGTAATATATTCAACTGTTGTACAAACAAAAGCACTCATAACAAACACTGTAAGTAAATCATCTTTATATCTAATAATAAAAGATCCCATTAAAAGACATGATACACCATATATAGGTAAATATGGTCCTAAAAAGAAACCTCTATTTAAAACTAACTTTTTTGATTGTATTGAACAATTAGCAATTTCTAAAATATAACCAACAAATGAATAAATTATAAATAAAAGGAAAACATAACAAACTGTATCTAACATATCTCACCTATCCAATAAATGTTCCTATAAGAGCAAGTACTATACCAGTAACTAATCCTATAATAGTGATTTTCTTATTAGAAGTCTTCTTAACTTTAGGATATAATTCAAAAATAATTATATATAAAATCATACCTATAGTAAGAGCAAGTAAAGAGCCTATTACGATATCACTAACAGTATTAATATTTAATAAGTAAAGTAATAAACCTCCTAAGAAACTTGATATAAATAAAGAACCTATACAGAAAAGATATTTGAAAGTATTTTTATCATTATTTAACGTAGTTGTAATAATGATACCTAAAGGAATATTATGAAGTCCTACTCCTAAAGCCATCATTATACCTAAATTAAGATCATTAGCAGAAGTTAAATAAATAGCCATACCCTCTACAAAATTATGGATGATTAAAGCGATTGTTGAAAGCATTCCAATATGAACAATATTTTTATATTCTTCCCTCTTAGTTAATTTTGCATCTTCATGTTCTGGAACAAAATCATCTATTATTTTAAAGATTAAAAGTCCAAGACATGTGAAAAGAATAAATAGATAAATATGTTTAATTCCTAAATGCTCTATAGTATGTCCTAATAAATCTGTTAGTATTAACATTGTAAGAATAGAAAGAGCAAAGGCAAAGATAAAGTCTAAGACCTTCTTTTGTTTCTTTAAAAAGAATGCTATTATAACTCCTATAATGATAAAAAATCCTAATAAGAAAGTTATAAATAAAGCAAGTGTATTATTCATTAGTTATCACCCCTCATCTATATCCATAAAGATATTTAATTCATCTTCTGTTGGAAAATCTTTTAATAAATTATTAGGGAGTTTATTAAATATTTTATATTCACTAACTCCTAGTGGTTTATTAATATATTTTAAAGTATAATCTACTATTTGGTTATTTTTACTAGAACACAAAATAATACCAATAGAAGGATTATCATTATCATCTACATAAGGCTCTTTCATAATATTATTAGCAAGATCACTATTCTCTTTCAAAGTTACCTTAAAATTATTATGTTTTACATTTTCTACCTGTCTTTTATATAAATCAGTATCTATCTGATAGATTAAAATATTCTTTGACCAACCTTCTTCTAAGCATTTTTCCATATACCATTTACGAATATTTTTATCTTTTACTTTTTGCATTAAAGTAATATTATGCTTCCAAGGTAATTTTGCACAGTTTAAGCAGTGCAAAAATTCTTCATCATCTTTATATTCTTCGTAAAAAGCTTTCATATAATTTAAATTACGAGCGGAAAAGCCTTTTAAAGTTGGAAAGGTATTTTTAAGTTCAAAAGAAACATTTTCTACAAATTTATTTCCCCAAGAAAAGTTCTCACTAATTATTTTTCCTATTCTATAATAAAGATTAACTAAATTAGTATTAGCATTTATCATGATCTCTAACTGAGTATCTTTAACATCTTTTTTAATACCATCACATATTTCTCTAAATGATTTATCTAACATAACTTTCTACCTCCTTAAAATATCACTGTTAAAATAACAATTATAGCAAGGATAATACGATAAATCATAAATAGTTTAAAGTCATGCTTTTTAAGATATTGTAGTAAAAATTTAATACAAATTAAACCAGTAATAAATGAGACAACAATTCCTAAAATAAAGATAGCCCAATTTTCCATAATTAGTGATACTGCTCCATCATCAAGTAATTGAAGGACACAGGCTCCAAGAACAACAGGTGCTGATAGATAAAAGGAAAACTTTGCTGCACTTTCTCTATCAACTTTTAAAGCTCTTGCACTAGCAATAGTTGTACCACTACGAGAAAAACCTGGTATTAGGGCAAAGACTTGAGAACATCCTATAATAATAGCATCTTTAAATGATATTTCTTTAGTATTTTTTTCTTCCCTACATTTTTTATCAACAAGATAAATGATAACACCCATTACTATTAGGGCAGTTGCAATTAAAAGATAATTAGTTCTAATAGCATTTTCAATAGTACTTTCAAATAAAACCCCTACAATAGCAGCAGGAATAGTTGCAACTACTATTTGCCAAAATAATTTACCATCACTATCTTTTACTCCCTTAGTAACGCCTTTAATAACCATATTTAGAAAGTCTTTAAAGAAGAACACCGCTATTGCAAGTAATGTACCTAAATGTAATGCTAAATCAAAGCATAAGGCAACTTTAGTAGACATATCAGCACCTATTCCAAATAAATCTCTAAAAATAATTAAATGAGCACTACTTGAAATAGGTAAAAATTCAGCAATACCTTGAATAATTCCTAAAATAATTGTATTAATAATATCTGTCATAATTAACCTCTTTTCTACTAATTAAGTATATCATTAAAAAAGAAGAAATAAAAGAACAATAAAGTCAATTAGACACATCTAAACACTATCCATTTAGATAAAAATGAGCAACTAACTTCTTAATTTTACCATCTTCAATCTCAGCTTTATAACCTGTATTATTACGATACATTGGAGAATTAACATCATCATTACCTGTAATATGAGTTTCGTTTCTCGCTTGTTCCAAGGCATCTCCAAAAAACTTTTCCATAAATTCTCTAGCAAATCTTACACTAGGAGAATTATCTATTTTCTTAGGTTTAGGATTTAAAATAGCATTAATTAATTCATCTCTTACTTCGTTAGCATCAACTCTTCCCATTACATCAGTTTCAAATACTTCTTGATATAGTTTTTTATCACATAAAATATTTAAACATGGATCAAAAGTATACTCTAAACCCTCATAGTGAAAATTAATCCAAGAGTGATAATATTTTTTAACCATTTTCTCATATTGTTCAAATATTAAGTTTCCTCTTTCTATATAGTCATCATCATTAAGAAAAACTATTGCACTTTCGGTAGTTTGCCAGCACCAACCTTCTAAAGCACGACAGCTCATTAAATCTAAAACTAGTCCCTCGTAATCACCACAAACTTCTATAGTTAAATTTTCTAATTTTTCTTTTAAATACTTATATATTTCAATATCTGCCCTGTTTTCTTCTAAAATTTTAAATCTTTCATCTTGACTAAGTCCTATTTTATCTTTAGAAGAAGGAACCTCCAAAACATAATCTAATACATCTTTATAAGTCATTGTATCTCTCATCGCTACTCTCCTCCCTATCAAAAAAGTATAGTTTAGACCACAAACTATACTATTTCTCAAAACTTGCCATTATTACTGGAACAACATTTTTCTTACGAGATACACAGTCTTGTAAATATTCTCCTTCACTCATATCTTTGTCATAAGCATTATCCATAATATCTTTAGCTTTCCTATTAAATAGAACATAAGAACCGTTCTTAATAATATCTGTTATATATAAAGCGATTAAAGAATAGTTATTACCCTCTGCTTCTCTATCTAATGTATTAAGATAATTTTCCATATCTTTTTCTATTTCATCAAAATTAGTAGTAAAGAATTGTCCTATACCCAAAGTCTTATCATCTACTGTATAAAGTTTAAAATCATTATATAATACATCTTCATGAGTCATACCATCAAGAGATGTACCTGCTTTAATTAAATTAAGACCATATTCTTCATAATTAACTTCTGCTATACTAGATAACTCCTTAACTGCTGTTCTATCTAATTCAGTAGTTGTAGGAGATTTAAGTATTAATGTATCTGATAAAATTCCTGATAACATAAGCCCAGCTATTTCTTTAGGTATTAGAATATTTCTTTCTTTATATAAAGAATAAATTATTGTATTACTTGATCCTACTGCCATATTTCTAAAATTAATAGGACTAGGAGTAGATAAACTACTTAAATTATGATGATCTACTATTTCAACAATCTCTGCTTCATTTAAACCTTCAGCACTTTGTTTTTCTTCATTATGGTCAACTAATATTACTTTTTTAGGATTTTTAGAATCTAAATCAGTAATTCTTAAAAGTCCTAAACATTTACCAGTTCTTCCATTAATAACAGGATAATTAGTATGTCTTAGTTTCTTATTAACATCTAATATATCATCAACATAACTATTTTCATCAAAATAAACTGCATCTTTAGTAGTTCTCTTCATTGTTCTAATATAATTAGATAAACTAACTAATTTAGCGATATGATAAGTATCATAACTACTTCTAATAATATTAACACCATTTTCTTTAGCAATTTTAATATGTTCATCTTTTATTTCACTATATCCCGATAGTATTATCATCTTAACTTTAGAATTAACGGCATACTCTATAACACTATGTCTATCTCCAACTATTAAGATATCATCACTAGTAAGATTAACTGTATTAATAAAGGTTGTACTACGATATGAAGCTGCTAAGATATTACCAATAATCTCATCATCAACTCTATTTACTTCTTCAGCATTTAAAACATTAAGTAAATTATCATAACTAGTTTCAAGCTCTTCTATTTTAGTATCGATAAAAGCATGAGCTAAGTCTTTAATGGTAACTATTCCTTGAAACTTATTTTTATCATCTACTATTGGTACACCAGTTAATCCTTCATTTAACATATAAATATAACTATCAAAGATAGATTTCTTTTCATTTAAAAAATATCCCTTATGATAATTAACGTCTTTAAGTTGTAATTTAACATCATTTAAATAGGCCGGTTCTTTTACTTTAAAGTAATTTAAAGCATATTTAGTCTCTTTATTAACTGCACTTAATACCCGAGGTTCTACATTAAAACCTAATTGTTTTTTTAAATAAGCATAACTTATCGCTGCACTAACTGAATCTGTATCTGGTTTACGATGCCCAAAAACATATATTTTTTCCATATTAATCCTTCTTTCTACCTGTAGATTATATCACACTTTTGTTGCATTTAAAAGGAAAAATAACTATTTATTTCTCCTAAACCACGGAAATATTTTCTTTTTAGAACAACTCCAGTTTCTATATAATTAGTTGTAAAAGCAAAATCAATTACATTATCACAAGCTTTCATAATTATAAATATTATCATGTATAATCAATGTGATTCTCTACTTTACTTTAACTTTTTGATAATTTCTATTATTTTCAGTATCACCACCAAATTCTAAAACACTAATATCAAAATTAATAATATTATGTTCCTCTATATATATTTCCATAATTTCCTTTAAAGTAATTTCATCAATATTCATTTTTTTACATATTAATTCTTTAGATTCTTTTATACTATATCCTTCTAATATCAAATTGCCTAAACTAGTAATACATTCATCAACTCTTTTTAGATTATCTATCTGCAAATTATCTATAGCATTAATTGCAGTATCTGTATTCTCATCAACAAATTCCCGTTCTTCATCTGAATATTTATTATAATATCTGCTTGCATAAGGTATATATTTTCTAACTTTTGCATAATATTTATACATCAAATGTTTCTTTATTTTTCCTTGTAAATAACTCTCCCAATTATAATCATCTTCATATACCATATAATTATTTTGAATTTCTGAACCATTTTCCATAAAAAATAATAAAGCATCTTGAAATACATCATTATACTCGCTTTGGTTTTTATAAAGATAATACTTTTCATTTTTTAAATGCGTAATAGCTTGCCTAATACTTTTAGATATTTTATCATAATATTTTTGTAACATATTCATATCAACTATCCCATT
Organism: Candidatus Onthousia faecipullorum; assembly: GCA_018715925.1. Taxonomy (GTDB): domain Bacteria; phylum Bacillota_I; class Bacilli_A; order RF39; family UBA660; genus Onthousia; species Onthousia faecipullorum. The sequence continues at coordinate 12,555 of DVKQ01000075.1, read as the reverse complement.
ACCAATCCATAGTTTTCCATGTTTAACTAAAATTTCTTTATATCTATTAAAGTATTTCTCATGCAATTTTTTATATTTTTTTAAATAAACATAATATATAAAGTCATCAAAACTAATATTATAGTAGTTACATAGCATTATTATTTCTTCTTTACTATAATATCTATAGTCATTTAAATATACATTTCTAATATATTCCATAGTATTATCTACATTTATATCATTAATTCTAATAAACAAGTTATATTTTTTAGCAAAGTTTAATTGAGGAGCAGTTATATTTAAAATTCTATTTCTAAATGTTTTGAAACTTAATTCTGTTCCATATTTATTATATAATTCTATTACTTCACTAGCTAATATATCTTTATGATAATATCCTAAAGAATATATTTTTTGTTTTAAATCCTCCATCTCGTCTTCATTTAATATATCAATCTTTTTTAAAATTACTTTCTTTTTTTGATCTTTTTCTAGATTTACTCCTAGAACTTTATTAATAAAGTCAGTCTTAGTTATTCCATGTCCAAAGCACTCATATAAAATATCTATTTGTTCTACATCGATTTCTTTATTTTCATAACCATATTCAATTAAGGCTTTTTTAATATCTTGTAACTCTTTAATTGGTTTATTTTTTAATGGTAAAACAATAATATCTCTTTTTAAAGTTTTAGATGCATCATATGTAGAATAATTAACTCCTAAAACTTCATTTGCAAACTTTCTATCACTCAAAAAATAACCATATTGTTTATATAAATTTAGAAATTCTTGATAGGATATCTTTTTATTAGTATAACCTTTAGATATTAATATTTCTTTTATTTTTGTTATTTCCTTTTCAATATTCTTTTTTAAAATTATAACTCTAGCAGGATTATTAGTCTTTTTACAAGCTCTATAGTTATCAAGAGAAATTTCAAGTACTTCTAGGGCAAACTCTTTTTCAGTAAGTTCTTTGGCATATTTAAAATGTAATTGTTGTAGCTCTTTATAAGTAATAGATTTATTGAGTAATCTATCTTGAACCATTTTTTCAATTATAGCATTATATTTTTTATTAGTATCTTTAAAAGAAATAATCACACTTCCTCTATTATATTTAAGTGTTTTAAAATCATCAAGAGACATATTAAGGACAGTGATAGAAAATTCTTTTATATTAGTATTTTCACCATAGATATTATACAAAGCTAAAAAATCATTATAAGAAATTTTTTTGTTTTCATATCCCTGCTTTTTCAAAATATCAATTATTTCACTTATTTCTTCTAGTGTTAGACTTCTAGTTAATACTTTAACGTTATAATTATTTTTTGTTCTTTTTAACACTCTATATTGATTATAAGACATACCAAGAACTTCAGTAGCAAAAATAGTTTCAGTAAAAGTATAACCATAAGTACTATATAAATCTAATAAGTTAGAATATGAAGAAATTATATAATTTTCATATCCATCATCTAACATTATTCTCTTAATATTTTCTATATTACCAACATTTTTTAATATTATAAATTTTTTATCTCTATGTTTCAGCATTTGTTCATAACTACCAAAACTAAGATTTAAAACTCTAGTAGCAAATGTTCTTAAAGTTAAATTTTTACCAAACTTATTATATATTTTTTCTAATTCAAAATAATTAACTTTATTCATAGCATAACCTAGTTTTATAAGTCTATTACTTAATTCTATTATTTCCTTATCTGTTAATCTATCCTTTATTTTTAATATTGTTACTCTTTTATCACTAGCTCTAGCTTGAATAAACCACGATGTCTCAATTTCTAAAACTTCTCTTAAAAATGTATTTAAACTAAATCCATATCCATATATATTATATAAATCTTCTACTTCTTTAACACTTACTAATTTATTTTCATAACCTAAACTATATAACTGTCTTTTTATATCTTCAAAATACTTTACAATGTTAAATTTATTATTGTCCCCCATAAATAATCACTCGTTTCTAAATTGGATTAACATGAATTACTGTTAAATAAATTTCTTCAAACTTTTCAAGTTCTCTTTCTATTTTATTAGCAATATCATGAGATTCATAAGTAGACATATTACCATCTACAAAGATAGTAAAAGATATTTGATATTTATATCCTACTGGTGTAGCATTAAAGTGTGTTATCTTCTTTACTTCTTTATATTTTTTTACTACTTCTAAAACCTTGTATTTAGTATCATCATCTATCGCTTTATCCATTAAAACATCATAACTTTCTTTAAATATCTTAAGACCACTATATAAAATCCATAAGGCAATTAAAACTCCAACTAAACCATCAACAAAGTAAATTCCAAAACTAGTTAATATTATTGATAATAAGTTAATAGTAGTAATAATAGCATCATATAAATGGTCTTTAGAGTTAGCTTTAAGTAGCAAACTATTTAGACTCTTAGACAGTTTATTAGTATAGAAATATAGTGATAATTTAACTACTATAGTAATGAGACAAACTACTATTAACATATATGAAAAGATATAATTACTCTTAACAAATATTGATTCTAATGAGTCTTTAAATAATGTAACTGCTACCACAATAATAACAATACTTATTAATAGAGAATAAATATACTCAGCTTTACCATGGCCTAAATTATGATCATCATCACTAGGTTTACTTGCTATTTTATTACCTATTAAAGTCATAAGTGATGAGAATATATCTCCTAAACTATTAACAGCATCTGCCATCATCGCTTGACTTGAGGTAAAAAATGATACACTAAACTTAATTACAAATAAAAATAAATTAAAAAATATTCCTAAAAAACTTGCCACCTTAGTAGCTTTAAATCTTTGCATTACATCATACTCCTAATTAATTATATTATTATTTAATAGTATTTACTCATCTTTATATTTTTCCTTTGCTTGTTTTAATAACTCTATTCTTTCACCAAAACCCTCTACTGTTCTTTCTAATCTTTTGGGATTTAATTCTATTATATCAGAATATTTTTCTAAGACTTCTTTATATTCATTTTTTAAACCATCTAATTTTGTTAAATCATATTTTTCTAAACTTATATAGTTAACTAACTCATTAACTGTCATATTATGATAATGGAAAAACTTATATTCTTCATTATCAAAATCTAAATATGGAAGTGTTACATCTGATTGTAGGCTTGTTCCTGTATCAAAAATAGGCGTTACTCTTTCCCATTTTAAAGTCTTAACATTTCTAATAATTCCATAATTTTTCATATGTCTATCTGTATTTAACATTAAATAATCAACTATATACATATCTGATAACTTCTTTTTTACATCTTTAATACCATAAGACTCTAAGATACTAACATACTTTTCATAATCACTAAGATTATCATCACTATTTAAATTCATAATATCACTAGCTGATATAATTTCTTCATCTTGAGTTAAAAAATTCTTGCACATACTTACTAATTGTCCAGATAATATATCTAAAGTATAATTACAATAATCTAAATCAAGCCTTTTACAAATTTTAGAAGCGAGCCACTCATTTATTGGTTCTAATCCTGATATAGAATATGCTCCTTTTACTAAGACTCTATTATTATCTTTATCAATAATCCACCCTTTTTTTACCATCCCATCGGTAGTATTATTAGGAGAATGCAAACTAATTATTGTACTTGATTCTCTTGAATTAAAATTTAGTGATACATCTAAATAATCTTTATAATCAAAATCATTAATAAAAAAGTTTATATCTTTCCATTTCAAATTCTGCCTTTCACCCTTAATCCAATATTGATCAGACAAAGATAATCCATAGGCTTTATTTAAAAGCTCTGTAGGAGATACTACATTTAACTTTTCTAATAACTTTTCTATATTTTGTCTCCACGCTGGAATACCCCTACCTTTAAACCATGAATTTAATGCAACTAATACCTCTTCATTATGGTTATAGGCATTATATAAAGATAATGGTGCATAGTTAATATCATAATATTGATATATTTCTTGAAATGTATTACTCCCATCCATTTCTGCTAACAATACTTTTTTATTTTGATTCATTAAGACTACTTTCATTGTTATCACTCTCTATTTCCATTTATTAAAATCTTTACTTAAACCTAATCTTTTCGCTCTACTCTTCTTTCTTTCATCACTTACTTCTATATTTCTAATATCATTTAAAGCTATCTCAAAATACTTGATAACTGTTTTATCATCAATATCAGGATAATATTCTCTAATCTTTTTATAGATAGCCATAGCAAGTTCTCTATCACAAACTATATTTATATCAGCATCATTTACAAAACTCTGTTCTTTTAAAACAGATGCCATAACTCTCTCATCAAAAGAAAGGCTATTTTCTTTTCCTCTATTAGTTAATCTCAATGACTTATAATTCAAACCACATTTAACACAAAAGCAATCATATTCTCCATATTCATCCATAGAAATACTCCATAAATGATTACAGTTTTCATACTCACCATGTTCCATTAATCCATGTAGATTTTTTCTTTTAATTTCAAGTTCAGTTTTCTTTTTTTGTAATCCAATATACTTTTTAACTATAGGAGTCTCTTCTAATCCCCATATTTCTTGTTCTATTTTTTTATATTGTTTATCAATATCACTATAGTCATCCCTTATATATTCTAAATCATTTTTACTAATCATAACAATACCTCCAGTAAGTACATTATACCATATCTTTACTTTTTTTTAAAACATAATAAAAACCCTCATAAAATAAGGGTTACATGCAATTTGGTGCGGGTAACAGGAGTTGAACCTGCACGTCTTTGACACTAGATCCTAAGTCTAGCGCGTCTGCCAATTCCGCCATACCCGCAAGATAAATGGTGGACCCTGATGGACTCGAACCATCGACCGTCCGGTTATGAGCCGGATGCTCTAACCAACTGAGCTAAGGGTCCATAATTGCTACTGCTATTTAATAGTAGCATATTTTTTTATGTTGTGCAAGATTTTTTGTAATAATTATTAAAGAAATTGTTTAAAGTGTAAGATTTTCGCCTTCAGGAACTGGAATAATATCAAAACCTGAACTATCAGAAATTGTATAACTAGTAATTGAGCCTGATGTTATCGTACTAACACTGACTCCATTAAAATTAAGAATTAATTGTCCCCTATTAGCTTTAATATAAGTTAAATTATCTGTTGTTAAGTTATATCTATCCATAATATATTTAGCAAAATCTTCTCCTTCATTACAATAAGATGCTAATTTATTACAAAAGTCTTCCATATAATTATTAATATCAGCTGCTGTGAAATACTTATCGCCTGTATCAATTGAATTTATTTTACCAGTATCTGTATCAAAGATATACTCAGTTCCCAAAGAGTCTACATAAAAATAATTATCAGTAATATTCATAGAATCAATAGGTGAAGCATCACCACCTAAACTATAACTTCTAAACATACTACTAAACTTGGAAAAACCATCTGGAAAAGACATAGTAGAACCATTTTTATCAGTAACTTCATATAACTCCATCATACCATTATCTTCTACAAAAAAGTAGGAATCACCATTTTTTAAAGTAACTAAAATATTCTCTCCTTTTGGTCCTCTTTTTTCAACGTCTTTTATATCGCTTTTTTCAACAAAATCAAAATCATTCATTGTAAAACAAGATAAACCAGTATCTTTACTTAATTTACTACTACCAACAAAATCAAGAAAATCATCTACAAAATTAACTTTCTCTACTTCTACATTATCAACATTAGTAGGTAAAGTTAAATCAATCTTACCATTTTTAGAACCAGTTTTAAACTCTGTCGCTTTCATTTGTGTAATATTAATTTCATTTTTATTAGAAATCTTTGTTGATCCTTGTGAAACATTCTTTATTGAATTACCCATACTCTTACTCCTATTCTTACCTTACACTATTATCATATCAAAATATTCTTTTTTAGAAAAGAAAAATAGCCATAATTTTATGACTATTTATTTAGCATATTTAATAAGTTGATTTTAAACATATCTTTTTCAGGGTGAGATTTAGATATCATTACTCCTTTATAAGTAGATAACTCAGCCATATGGCCTTCATTTAAAATACCTTCTGGAGTAATATTAGTAAGTAGAATAACATGTTTATCAGGATATACTGTATAATGAACTCTAATCTCTCCATGAACTTTGGCAAATAACTCATCTGTTGGTAATTTAAGTTCATAGTTCATAGTACAGTTTTTAGTATCTTCACTAACCTTTTCACCTAAAAAATGACCTTTTCTTAATTCTGGATAATATTCAAATGTTAATTTTTTATAAGCTAACATATTATATTTTCTTACAGAACGTTCTCTTTTTCTAAAATCATTCTCATCTAAATATTCAAATATAAATGACTTCTCCATATGTATAACCCCCTTTATTAAAACCCCCATATCTTGAAGTTGCTTGTATTATACTACAAAATTAGCTTTTTGTCAAATTTTCTCGAAAATTTCATCAATTATTGAATATAAATAACAACTTGTAGGTAGATTTAACTTATTACTAATTACTTCTTTATAACCATTAAGTTGGTCTATATAAGCTTTATCTTTAGTATTTTTTAGTTTGTAATCGATAATTATCGCTTCACTATCCCCTACTAATAATAAGTCTATTTTGCCATGATAAGTTTTATTACTATTCCCCCAAATAAATTCATATTCTTGATATTTTTTATAGTCTTTATATTTAGAGATAAAGCTACTATTAAGAAAGTTAGTAAGTTTTTCTTTATAATAGTTATCTTCTATATAAGGTAACTTATTATTAATAAAGTCAATTCTTTCAAATAAAGTATGAACAATTCTTCCTACTTCTAAAAGTTTCAACTCTTCTTCTGTTTTAGCATCATCACTTTCTTTATGATATGTTTCTTTCTCTAAAACACTATTATCATAAATAGATGGAATAATCTCTAATTCTTTAATATTATTATCTATTTTAGAATCTACCTTTTTAACCTCTAAATAAGCTTTAGAAATATCTTTAATATCAGTTATCTCTTTAGTCTTATCTTTAAATAAAGATGCTACGCTAATAACCATCTTAGCAAAGTTAGTATAATTAAGTCTATCATAAGTATTAACGATATCGCCTATTTCTTTATCATTTTCTATATTAGGCATAACTATTATCATTTTCTCTCTTGCTCTAGTTAATGCTACGTATAAAAGTCTAATCTTTTCACTAATATCTTTTTGTTTTAACTTCTCTAAGGAAAGAGTTTTAGTAATTAATTTATTATTAGTATCAACTTCATCTATAATTATGCCATAATCTTCATCGAATAAGACATTACTCTTATATTCATCTTTATTAAAGTCTTTATAAAATCCTGCAAAATAACAGATAGGATATTCTAATCCTTTAGATTTATGAATAGTCATAATCTTAACACTATTACTATCCTCTTTACTAATAGCAAGCTTTATCTCTAATTTCTCATCGTTAATTTTCTCTAAATAATCACTAACGTCAAGAATAGTAAAATTACTATTTTCAAGGTTTGTAATTAGATTATAGAAGTATTCCATCCTACTCATATTAATATCAACATTGCCTATTAAAGTAAGCTTATCTATATAGTTTAATTTATTTAATATTAATTCTAAAAAACTAGCAGGTGTTAATATGTCTGCATTTTCTAATATTTCTTTAAATAATTTAAAAACACTAGTCTCTTTATAAGTATTATTAATTAGGCACTGATAGATTTCATCATCTGTATAAGAGAAGAGAAAACTACGAGAAATAGAGGTAAAAGCAAGACGAAACTTAGTATCAAAAGTATTAGTAATAATAGATTTAGCCATAATAAAGAAGTTTTTTAATAAATATAAATCAGTACTACCACTAGTCTTCTCATCTTCATATAAAGTAATAGGTAGTCCTAAATACTCAAATACTTGTTTATAAGTAGTAAAATCAGTCGCTCTATCTAAAAGAATAACAAAGTCACGATACTCTATTTCTCTTAAGATATCTAAATCTTTATCATAGACTAAGTACTTACTATTAACTTTTTCTTTAATATCATTTGCAATAATAAAAGCTTCTTTTTCTAGTTTATTATACTCCTTATCTTTAGTATCATAAGTATAAATCTCTAAGTAGTTATTATTAGTTGTTTTGGCACTACCTTCATAAGTCATATTACCAAAAACCATGGCATGACCATTATTATAGTCTGCTTCACCTAAATAATCATCCATGATGTGAGAAAAGAAAAGATTTATATCGTCTAAGACTTCTCTTCTACTTCTAAAGTTTTTAGCAAGATCTATTACTAGTCCCCCAACTTCTTTTTTATAGTTATCATATTTATCTTTAAAAATAGAAGGATTAGCATTACGAAAACGGTAAATTGACTGTTTAATATCTCCTACCATATAAACATTATCATGAGAGATATAACTAATAAAGGTTTCTTGAATATCATTTGTATCTTGATATTCATCTATTAATATTTCTTTAAAAGAGTTACCTACTTCTTCTCTAATCTCTAAATTATCACGAACTAGGCTAATAGCAAGTTTCTCTATATCCATAAAAGTATAGTAGTTATTCTCTTTCTTATATAAAGTAAATCTTTTATCTAGCTCTTTAACTAGTTCTAGTATTATAGAGATATATTCTTTAGTCTTAACTATACTATTTTTTATATCATCAACACTCTCATATATAACTAGCTCTTTAAATTCTTTTAGTAATGCTATTAAATTATCTCTTATCTCTTTAGAATCACTATCTACACCTGTCCTTGCTCTAGGTAAAGATGTAAAGATTGTTCTTCTTAACTCTTCATAACTACTTGCATTTATAAAAGGTAAAAACATCTCTTCTAACTGTTCTAAATACTTACTAGATGTAAGAGATCTAACTTCATTATAAAGGTCTATAATATTCTCTTTTTTCTTACTTAAAAGCTCTAAATATTCTTTAATATATTTATCTATTAGTTCATCACTATAATATTTAGTGATATAAGTATCAATAAACTCATCCTTATTTAGTTTTAAGTCTAGGGTACTATCAAGTTCTACTATTCTTTTCTTAATAGTTTTATCATCTTTAAGACAAAATTTAGTAATTAAATTAAGAAAGTCGTTAGGACATCTCTCATAATAATCTAAAAATATTTCATCAAGTATCTCTTTTTTAGCAAGATCTAAAATACTAGATTCAGCGATTATTATATTACTTGATAAATGAATAGTATCAGCATATTTTTTAACTAAGGCAAGAGAATAAGCATCAAAGGTTGTAATATAACTACTATCAAGTAAATCTAGCTCTTCTATTAGTTCATTTTCTTTAAGTTTTTTCCTAACTCGCTCTTTCATTTCAAGGGCTGCTTTATTAGTAAAAGTTAGTATTAAGAGTTCATTTATATGTGTCCCTTCTTTTATTTTTCTTAAGACTCGCTCTGTTAAAACAGCAGTCTTACCACTCCCTGCTCCTGCACTTACTAAAATGTTAGAACCTTCTAAATCTATCGCTTTCTGTTGATCTTCAGTAAATTTAGGCATTATCATCACCTTCTTTCTTAGTAAGATAGATATAATCACTTGCACTTACAAAACATACTTCTTTAAATGGGCAAAACTCACAAGAAATATTTTTATTATTAATTATTTTAGGGGCAATATCAAAGGCATTATTATCTATTATTTTAAGGGATTTTTCTAAGGCTTTATTAATAGAGTTCATTATATCTTCTAACTCACTATCTGATAATACTTTGCTTCTACTAGATAATTCTCCATCTTTTTTTACACTTAAACCCTTAACAAAAGAATTATTTTCATAGTCTTCATCTAAATATGAAAGTATTACTTTATCATCTGTTGTATATCCTACTAGTTTTAAATTTTTTATTTGTTCTTCACTATCTTTATAGTTTTGCAATAAATACTGATAGAAGAACCCAACAAAGGAAGGGTTATCAAATAGATTACTCTTATTTATTAAGTAAATATATAAAGGTAATTGTAAGTATAAACCATCTTCTAAGTAATCTAAGTTTAAGGTTGCATTACCTGTCTTATAATCAAAAACTGCATAATAAGTCTTATCATGGAATGTTTTAAATAATATTTTATCAATAAAACCTTTCAAAGTAGCATGTTCACTTAATGGTATCTCTAACCTTTTCTCTCCATAAAATTCAGTTAAAAAACTTCTTTTTTCAACTTGCTTATTATAATTAACTATTTCTTGTAATTCAGTTTCTAATCTTTTAAATAAAATACTTTCTCTCTTATCTAAAGGATTATCTTTTAAAGCTTTATTAAGAGACTCTTCAAAAGAAAAGTTATTACTATAACTATCTTTTAGGATGCTATGAAAGATATTGCCTATCTTAGTATTAAAGTTCTCATCAAAACTATCTAGTTTTAAAATATATTTTAAATAGTATTTAAAAGGGCACTTAGCAAGATCATCTATACTAGAGTAAGATAGACTATACGGAGTAACCTCTCTATTAATACCTTTAAATTTATGATCAAAACTAGTATATTTACTCGTATCTATATTAGTAGTTAAAAAGTCAAAATCATTATCTTTTTCATGGTATTTATAATAATTATCTAAAACACTACTAACTCTATAACTATTAAAGTCCCTACTATAGTTATAATTATAATTAAAACTATCTACTTCTTTTAAATTAAGTTCATTTAACAAACTAGACTTAGCATACTCTCCAGTTAATGATGTTAATTTATAAGAAATAGTTAGATTTTTAATAGTCCCTAAGACTTTAACTAGATTTTCCTTACTTAGTTTATTCTTAATAAAAGATGTATTTAAATTACATTTATTCTTTAAATTATCACTTAAGTACTCTTCATCTTTATATATTTTAGGTAAATAATTCTGATTAAAACCAAGGACAAACAAGTATTCATCATCACTAACTAAATAAGGAACATCCAATGCTTCATTTAAGACTTTAACAGACTCCACTAACTCTATACTGTCTATTGTAGTATTATCTAGTTTATCTTTTAATAAAATATCATAATACTTACTATTCTTAGCATAACTTAAATCACTTTCTATCTTTATTATCTTACTCTTTAAATTAATATCTTTAATATGACTAATATCTTTATCTTTTAAATACTCTTTAACGCTTATTAAAGAGGTTAATTTATTAGTAGATTTAAGATATAGTGGTATATCAAACATAGAAAAAAAAGTTTTAAGTAAATAGTTATAACTATTATCTATACCTGCTAAAAAGATTTTATTATAACTAACACATTTACTATTAAGTTCTCTTATCTTTAAAGCCGTACTAATTATCTCATCTTTCATAGAGTGATATGTATAAACAGTATCTATAGATAAATTACCACTAATATCTAAATAGTTAGTGTTAATACTATCTAGCATCTCTTTCTCATAAGGTTCTAACATACTATAACCTAAAATATAGATATTTTTAGTCAATAAATACTCTTTATAACCATTATCAAATACTAAATAATTATTATCTTTTAAGTCATAATATAATCTCTTAAGATTATTTAATTTAGACTCTTTATATTCTTTAGTAATATCTATTTTATAAAGATTCTTTAACATAAGTCTTAACACATCTATATTCTCATTAGTCTTATCTAATAAATATAGTAAGGAATCTTCTTTTATATCAAAGAAATAATGTTTTTCTAACTCTTCTAAACTAATAAAAGTTATATTATATATTTTACTATCATTTGATAAGATATCTAATAGTTTTAATTTTAAACTATTAGGAACAATATAGATAGAATTGTCAGTAAATTTAAAGTTCATATCAACACCTCATTTTTAGGATTAAAGAAAGAAGTTACTAAGCTTCTTTCTTTAACTCTTCTAATTCTTCTACACTTAAACCAGTATTTCTAGATACTACTTCTATAGGTATACAATCTTTAAGGAAATTTTTAGCAATTTCTATTTCTTTTGCCCTAGCACCTGCTTCCTTACCATCATCATAACCCCAGTTACGAGCGGTATTAATCATTTTTTTCTGCATCAATTCATTGTCATAGGCTAACCCAAAATTATCATCAAGTCCTAGTCTTTCTAATTCATTCACTCTTCTGCAATACCTCCTATTACTGTTTAGTTATTCAACTGTTAAATTATTAATCTCTTCTTCACTTAAGCCTGTATATTTCACAATCTTTTCAAGTGGTTCTTTTGTCTTAAGCATTATTTGAGCAATTTCTATTTCTTTTGCCCTAGCACCTGCTTCCTTACCATCATCATAACCCCAGTTACGAGCGGTATTAATCATTTTTTTCTGCATCAATTCATTGTCATATGCTAATCCAAATTTGTCATCAAGTCCTAGTCTTTCTAATTCATCCACAATCTTTAATGCCTCCTTATCATCGCCTGCTATTTCTCTTAACTCTTCATAAGAAGTTGCAGTAAATAAAGATAGATATGCTTCTTCTTTATTGTCTCCATTATATCTTATTCCTTTGTAATTATCAAGATACACTTCGTGAATTTTAAAATCCTT
>DVKQ01000007.1 GCA_018715925.1 Candidatus Onthousia faecipullorum | reverse complement strand
GTTTAGATTGCAATAGGACATTTTGTTTTGTAAATTGGTTTATACTTACCTATAGATACTTTATAATAGGACATTTTGTTTTATAAATACTTATGAAAAAAGCGGACATTTTGTTTTATTAATCACAGTTTCGTCAAACATTTTTTAGTAATATTTGTGATAACTATTATCAAGTTTTATTAATATTTTATCCCTATTCTTTTGATAACTAGTTAATACTCTATTAATTGTTTTAGTAGGACTACTACTATCTAAATATAATTTTTGTTCATAAATTTCTTCTAAATCGTTCATAATATTATATTTATGAAAAGTATTGTGTAAATTATCTGATATTCTATAAGTTTTCTTTTTATTTTCTAATATACTACTTACCAGGTAAGGAGTTGTAATTTTTCTTCCTTTTTTCATATTTTTTATAATGTCTAAGATATCTTTATTAGTTATTCTTGTATATGCAGAAAAAAACGTTAAATCATCAAGTAAATTTAACCAAGCACAGGATACTCCATAACCACCGCCATATATTTTACTATCTACTTTTTCTATCAGATTAGGTAGTTTTTTAAGACTACTACTAACGCTGTTGCTTTTTAATAGTTCATAATAAGTACTATCACATATTAATGTAATAGAATTAAGGTTTTTAAGGCTATCTGAATTAATAATTAAATTAGATATTTTATGAAAAGCTTTATCATCTTTTAATTGCCTATTAGAAACTATATATGGAGTATCTTTTAAAACTGTAGTATTTATTAGTTGCCTAATCCTTTTAACTGAAAAGTAATAATGATGATTTTTAGTACGAGAAAAATATACGTAATGATTACTACTATTATCAAAATGATTAGTTTTAATATTAAAATAATCAAAATTATTTGGACCTTGAAAGCGATATAATTCCGTAATTCTTTCTTCTTCTTTTAAAGATTCAATAACTTCACTATAAGTTGTCATAATATTTCCCCTATTCATTTAGATATGGTAATAAACATCTTGTAACTACAACATAGCCTAAACTATTTAAGTGTAGTCCATCTTCTGTATAATTACTCTTTAAATTACCATCTTCATCTTTTAGTTCTTTAAATAAATTAATATATGTACAATTACCATCATCACAGTAATTAGATAACTTTTTATTAAGTTCTCTTATTTTTTCATTATCTCTATTATTAACAGCATTATTTTCTATTAAAGAATTAACAGGATAAACACTCTCTACATATATAGAAGCTTCCCTTCTATTTTCTTTTATTTCATTTATTATCTTTTTAATATTATTAAAAGTTGTATCTACATCACTACTATCTAAATCATTAGTACCAATTAATAAGAATACTTTAGTAGGATTATATTGATATACCCTTTCTTTCATATTACTTAATATATCAGTAGTTTTATTACCAGCAACTCCACTATTTACAACAGGAATATTATCATAATACTCTTCTAAAGGATAGAAATCAGTAATAGAATCTCCTAAGAATAAGAAGTTATCAGTTGGACTAACTAAAACTTCATAAGGATTCTTAAAATTATTATTTTCTTTAGAAAATAGAAATACCCCCATAATTATAATAATAATTAACATGATAAGTATAATGATAAGATAATATTTATGTAGTATAATCTTATCTTTAATATAATTTATATTCATACCAAATTTCCCCCTAAGTTTTAGTTTTTCTTAACTAGAAAATGATAAATAATTACTACTAGTATATTTATAAATAATTTAGATAAAATAATATTTATATTTAAGTTATCTACAAGTAGTAGTAAAGCTAATCCTTCTATTAAATAGAAACAAACAATTGACGTTATGATATTAGTTATTCTTTTAGATTTAATGAAATACATAAATAAACATGATAATATATAGCATATTGTAAGGTTTAAATAGATATTTATATCAGTAAGATTTAGTAGATAAAAGATAATTAAGTTAAGAAATGCTATAAGTATTACATATTTATCTCTATTAAACCAACTAATATGATTAGATTTCTCTATATAGGTAGTTATTAAATCTTTAAAGTTATCATTATTACTTTTAAACTCTTTAGGCTTAAAAGTTTTACTTTTCTCTAGAATCTTATCTAATTTAGTTAAGTCTTTTAAAGGTAAAATGTAACCCATCTTACCAAACTCTTCTACTATTTGTTTTTGATGATCATTAGTATGTTCATTATATTTAGATAGACGCGGTGTAGCGATTACTTTTTTATGATGTTTTAAGGCAGTTAAAATACTACCTACTCCTCCATGAGTAATGATTAAAGATGCTTCTTCCATAAGTTCTTCTAATCTATCACTTGAAACACTTTTAAAAATTTCCATGTTTTTACTTTTATATTTAGTATATCCTGCTTGAACTAAAACTTTATCTTTAATATTACCTTTTTCTATTTCTTTATCAAGAGCTTCTAATAACCTTACAAAGCTTTTATCTTGTGTACCTAAAGTTACTAAAATCATTAGAAACACCACCCTCCATATACAGCTTTAGGATATAGTTTTAACATAGGACGCCACTGAACTATGAAAAGGTTTGCGATATGGAACTTATAGAAAAGAGTACCTGTAATAGTTCTAGTTTTAATGTTTGCAAATGATTCTATATAAATAATTTTACTACCAAATATTCTACCGATTGAGCACATTGGCCCTGCGGTATGAGCACCTGTTGTAATAATATAATCTGGTTGATATTCGAAATAAAGGAAAAGACTAATAAAGCAGTTAATAAAGAGTTTAAAAGGATATGTTAATTTATGATCTTTTGTACCATATAAAAGAAAGTTAACATTTTTATATTTTCTTTTTAATTTATTATTCGCTTTAGTTTTCTCTGTTATTAAAGAATAATCATAGTTTTTCATAATACTATCAAGTTGTAAAAGTTCTGTTAAATGTCCCCCTGTACTAGATATAAACATTACTTTTCTCATATTATCACTTTCTTTCTATTAATTTCTCCCATACTTCACATATTTTATCACTAGTATAATTCTTTACTTTACGTCTTCCATTTTTACCTAGTTCTTTTCTTGTATCTATATCTTTAGTTAAATCCAATATTTTCTTCTCCATCGCTTTAAAGTTTCTATGTTTAATTAAATAACCATCATATCCAGAAGTAATAACTTCTCTAGCTCCTTCTGCAGAATCAAAAGCAAGACAAGGAAGACCATTACTCATCGCTTCAAGTAAAACTATCCCAAAGCTTTCTGTATAACTAGTCATAACATAAATACTAGCTTTTTTCATAAGTTTTTCTATTTCTTCACTGTTTTTAAAGCCATGAAGTGTAACATCTTTTTCTAATCTTTTCTCTTTAATAAAGGTTTCTAATTTACTTCGTTCACTTCCGTCACCGACAATATCTAAATGCCATTTACATTTTTTATTTTTTAATTCTAAAAATATTATTAATAAATCTAAATATCCTTTTTCAGGAGAAAGCCTTCCAACAGATATTAAATGCTCTCCTGTTAAAGGGCTTTTAGTTTTAGGAACATTTTCTATTGTATTAGGAATATAAATACATTTACACTTATAGTTTTTCATTTTATTTTTATAAAACTTTTGTAAAGATTTAGATACTAAGACAAAATAATCAAGATTCTTAGCACTTCTAATAACATCTGTAGCATATTTCATATCATTATGATAGTGATTATGTTCCCAGCCTATTTTTAAGGTATCATCTCTACCATAATCACTAAGTAATTCATTAAGAAAAACACGAGTAGAGATAATAACATCAGAATCACTATTTTTGATATAATCTATCATACTTTTACGTCTTTTGTAAAGAATCTTTAAAGCTTTTAAAGACTCTTTACCTAAACTTATTAGTTTTAAGTTATGT
The DNA here is from genome assembly GCA_018715925.1 of Candidatus Onthousia faecipullorum. Taxonomy (GTDB): domain Bacteria; phylum Bacillota_I; class Bacilli_A; order RF39; family UBA660; genus Onthousia; species Onthousia faecipullorum. The sequence goes on along the minus strand of DVKQ01000007.1, from coordinate 14,676 downwards.
AAAGCTTCACCCCACTCTTTTCTATTAGGACTAAGTTTAGATGGTAAGAGATAAGTAACTTTAATAGTGTCATTAATTTTAAAAACAGGTTTATCATAAAGCCTATAAACAGATACTATTTCTATTTTGTATTTTTTAGTATCATCAAGAGAATTTGCGAGGGTTACAATTGCTTTTTCTACTCCTCCATATCCAAGATGAAGAGCAAGTATAGTTATTTTTTTCAAGAAAATACACCTCCTGTTATATTTATTTCTTTTTGTTAATGCTAATCTTATTATATATTAAAATTGAGGAGATATCAAAAGAAAAAAAGAAGAATTATTTTTCTTCTTTGTTACCATTATTTTACACTATATTAAATTACTTCTTTTATATGTACTTACTTTAGAATCTAAATATATATCAACTACACCCTTATTAACCATCTTAATAAAACCTAACCCATTAATACATAAATCTTCATTATATACTATATCATATGTTCTTTTCTGTAAATCTTTTAAATCATCATGCTTATTTGATATTCTTCTAATCTTTAAATCATTAGACATATAGAAAGTAAAACTATTTCTTTCTCCTTCTACATAATCTATTCTAAAGAAAGACTCTACTATAATACTTTGTCCTTTTCTTAACTGAAAAGTCTTAGGCTTTATCTCTTTTCTAGGACTAATTCTTTTAAATTCATCACTACTTATATAATTAACTATACTACCACTATCTACAAGTCCTGGAGTATCTATAAGAGTTAAATACTCATTTATTTCTATTTTAACTGTATTTAATGTAGTAGAAGGAAGTGGTGATATAGTAAGTTCTCTATCACTAGTAGAATAATTCCTTAATAGTTTATTAATCAAAGTACTCTTTCCTGCATTAGTATGTCCTACTACATAGACATTATTAGTAGTTTGATATAGTTTTATTTGTTTTAACAAGTAATCTATATTATAATTTTTCTCACTACTTATAACTATTACTTTATCAAAAGTATTATTATCTTTAAAATATTCTATTAATTTATTATCATTAACAGACTTAGGTAAGACATCTCTTTTATTTAAGACTAATATCATCTTATTAGGAATAATATCTCTTATTTTATTAAGATTTTCTTCTATATTAAGTAAATCTGCTATATAAAGAACTAAATCTTTAGTCTCTCCTACACTTTTAAGTATCTCTAAATACTCATCATTACTTTTAGTAACTATTTGATACTCTCCATAATTCTTAATTCTAAAGCATCTTTGACAATAGTCTTTATCTAAACTAGTAGTATACCCTTCCCCTAAAATATTCTCATCTTGAAGCTTAACTCCACATCCAAGACAATACTTCTCATTATTCATAATATTTTCCTTTCTTGAAAAGATTATTTTTACTATACTTAGACATAATCTTTTCTTCTAAATATCTATTAATATTAGTAATCTTTAAATCTTTAGTAGCAAGTGGATCTACAAATATTTTAGTAATATGACCTTTATAACCATATCCCATATCTGTCATAAATTGATCTCCTATTATCGCTATACCTTTACTATCTAAATTATATTTAGACTTTATTTTCTTAAGTGTTCTAATAGTAGGTTTAAGTGCAAAAGGATAAGAATCTACTTCTAAATCTTTACTAAACTTATCAACTCTTCTTTTAGGGCTATTAGAAACTATAATTACTAAGAAATCTTTTTTTAATTTAGTAATTAACTCTTTAACTTTAGATTCTACCTTTACACTATCTATTAAAGCTAGGGTATTATCTAAATCAAAGATTAAACACTTAATACCTTTCTTCTTTAATTTATCATAATTAATATCAAAGATATTTTTTTTATACATATCAGGTAAATATTTCATAGACTTACTCCTTCATATACATAGTATATAACAAAATTACATTTAATGCTAGTAAAGTTAATTATTTACTTTTTGTCTTAAAGGCATTTTATTAATATCTAAAGTATCAAACCTATAGCCATTATTTAAACAATAATCAATTATTTTACTTAGGGCATCTCTTGTATAAGTCTTAGTATCATGTAATAAGATAACGTTATATTTATCATGAGAAATACTATTAACTACACTATTATATAGTTTAGAAGGGCTTGTTGCAAAAGAAGCATCTCCACTATCTATATTCCAATCATAGTACTGATAACCTTTATTTAAGACATCTCTTGTTAAAGTACTCATAATCCCTTCACTATATTTTTTAGATACAGTATTACTAGAACCACCAGGAAATCTAATTAGTTTTGTATCTATTCCTGTTATATTATATATTCTATTTTTAACAGCATCTAAATCATTAAAATAATTATCTACTGATGCATAAATAATATCATATCTATGACTTGAAGTATGAATACCTATAGAGTGTCCTTCATCAACAATTCTTTTAATCAAAGAATCACTTCCATTAGTAGTAACAAAAAATGTTGCTTTAACTCCCTTTTCTTTTAAAATATCTAAAATAACATCAGTAGTACCATCTCTAGGTCCATCATCAAAAGTAAGATAAATTGTATTAGCATTTAATGGTTCTCTTACTCTAACATTCCTAGTTATTATCGCTTCATTATTACTTTTATCTTTTACTTTATAAGTAACATTATAATCCCCTATTTTAGTATTATCTATATTATTAGTAGTCTCTACTTCTAAATCTAAATCACAATTATCATTAACAACTACATTTTCTTCTACATAAGACTCATTTAATCCTAAAAAGATATTTTCTTCTCCATTTAAAGTAATAGTAGGACTTATCTTATCTTTAGCAATTATCTTTCTAACTACTTTACTTTTATTACCACTACTATCTTCAACTCTATAAATAACTCTATCTTTTTCTTGTTTTACTTTAACTTTATCAGTAATATTATTATCAACATTATCATATGCTTTAAAGCCTAACTCTTTATACTCTCCATTAGGACAATAATACTCTTTCTTCTCACCTTCTAATACTATAACAGGCTTAACCATATCTTTTACTATAACTGTTCTTTTTAATTTATAAGTAAATAAGTTATTTTTATATAAATATTTTACTTCATAAGTACCCATCTTAGATGTATCTACATTACTAATAACTTTAACTTTCTTTTCTTCTTCTTTATTAAAGAAATTAGTTTTAATACCCATATCTTCATATTTAGAGTTTATATTAACGCTAACAACACTACTTCCAACTAAATATATTTTAGGTACAAACAAAAAAAGAAGAAACGAGATTAAAAAGATAAGGCTTAAAATAATACTTAAAAATATATTTTTACTAGTTTTAATTTCTTCTCTTCTTCTTTTAACTTTCATATTTTCACTCCTAATACTAGTATAACAAGTAATAAGTAATTACACTAGTATTATTAGCTAAAATCTACATCATTATACTTATTATTCTTAATAAACTCTCTAAGTATCTTAGTTAAAGCTCTTTTCTCTATACGTGAGACATAACTTCTAGAAATATTAAGTTCATCTGCAATTTGTTTTTGAGTCCATAAATCATTACCATCAAGTCCATATCTTTTAAATATAATTTCTCTTTCTCGTTTTGTTAAAACTTTTAAGTAAGAGTTAAGGAGTTTAACATTATCTTTTAAATTAATTTCTTCTATAAAGTCAGGTCTTGGGGCTTTTATAACATCAAGTATAGATATTTCATTACCTTCTTTATCAAAGCCAACTGGTTCATTTAAAGAGATATTTTTATTATTTTTATTGTTAGCACGAAAGTACATTAAAACTTCATTTTGAATACATTTAGCACAGTAAGTAGTAAGACGATTGCCTTTATTAGGAACAAAGGTATCTACACCTTTAATAAGGCCAATTGTACCCACACTAATAAGGTCATCTTGATCAACGTTTTTATAATCGAACTTTTTAACAATATGGGCGACTAATCTAAGGTTATGTTCTATTAAACTATTACGAGCTTCCTTATCTCCTTCACCCATCTTTTTAATACACTCTTCTTCCTCTTCTTTTGATAGTGGTTCTTTAAAGACTTGATTAGAATAACTTGCTGTAAAAGTAAAGAAACCTCTTAGACTATCAAATAAACTAAACAACATTTTTATCACCTAATAAATAATATGTCAAAAAAAAGGAGTTAGAATATCTAAGTCCTTTATTACCATAAATTACCAGTTAAAATTATCTCTTGTTCTATTGTTATGTAGATTATAGTATGATACTATATATGTAGGAACATTTGATATGAGTGTCGTACCTCCAGAAAGGAGGTAGAAGAAAATGAAGTTAAAAACATTTATTATAAAAACATTAAAACAACTTTCAATTCTTCTAATTAGTCTTGCTTTACTAATACTTGCCATTAAAATATAAATAGCGACACTCTAATCAACATTTGAGAAGAGTGTCAAGTTCAAAACTTATGGAGGAGACATTCGCTCGGAAATCAAATGTTCCTCTTTTTTAGTTTATACAAATTTCTTTTACATATTAATAATATCATAAATGACATATTTACGCAAGTATCTAACATATAACTCTGTATTTTTAAAATATTAAAACAACTTCCTCTTATCCTAATTAGTCTTGTTTTATACTCTAATATCTTATAAATATTCTTTGTTATCTTTATTTCATCATTAGTATTAATCATCATTTTACTTATTGTATTACTTTTTGTAGTTATACTAATTAACAAAAACTCTAGTTAATTAGGTGCATAACCATTACAGGAGAAACACTCAACAACAAGATATTAAATATTCTCTCTTTTTATAATATGTAAATTTTCTTTACATATTAATAATATCATATATGTTATATCTACACAAGTAACTAACATGAAATTTATTTTTTTGTTTTTACATGTTTATTGGCATTATAATGAAAAACATTTTCTTCATTATCTATATATGAAGGTATTCCTCTTTTTGCAAGTAAACTTTGTAATAATTTTAAATCTACTATTTCAGAAACAAATTCTTGATTATTAATTAAGAAAGCAAAGTAATCATCAAAGAAAGCTCTTTCATATGCATCTTTACCATATCTAGATATTAATTCTTCTTTTCTAAGTTCTATCCCAGCTATACCATATTCAACTATTAAATTATTATGTTTTGATAAGTCATCTACAAAACCCATAGTCTTTTTCTCTACATCTCTTAAAAACTTAATATAGTCTCTTTCTTGTCTTTCTATTTTATTATTTATAGTATCTAAAAAGCCTTTTTCTTCACAAATCCTTATTAAATCTTTAACAGATAAATAATAGCCACTAGATAATAATATAAGCCAATCATTATTCGCAGTAGCATACCCCTTATCGTTAAATTCTTCACTATAATATGAGAAGTTTTTAATAGAATCACTATCTCTAATTATTTCTCCATCATATTTAGTAAATTCTTTTATCTTACCATCTACACAAAAATAACTTGTTTTCCTATTCCAATCAGAACCACATGAACAAACTTTAGACAAAGGATGTTCTCCTTTACTAAAATCACTTACGCTTAAAAAGCCATTAAACTTGCTACTATCTTCATTAACCATTTCATACTTATTATTAAGATACTTAAAGTTCTTATCTATCCAAGAAACCTTTCCATCTTTACCAACCATAGCATAACCATACTCATTAAAATCAGTAGCAATATCATATCTAAACGGTAATAAAGTATTACTTTCTTCTTTAACATAAGCATATTCCATATTAGCAGTCTGTACTACTTTAAAACCATTTACAAAGTCTCTACTACCATCAATGATATCATAAGATATATCAGGTCTAGAGTAATAAGGCAAAAGAACAGTTACCCGAACTTCCTTATCTGTTCCTTCGTTTAAAATATATGCATATCTTTCAGTTTTATTATCAACAAAAGAGTATACACTTCCTTTAATACTTTTTATTTCCTTAGGTAATTCACTCACAATAATTCCTTCTTTCTTAGTTTTCTATTCTACAAATGTATCGGATTAAAGTCAATATCTAAATTAACCTTATTAATAGAAGCATAATAATCTACTAATTTTTCTAAAACTTCGTAAATATTATCTTGATATTGGTATTTTAATATTAATTGATAGTAATAAATGTTCTGTTTTTTAAAGATAGAGGCTGGACTTGGTCCTAAAATAATAGTTTTATCTAAATACTTATGACAAACTTTTTCACACTTCTTCGCCTCAACTAATGCTAACTTACTATCTTTACTAGAGATATTTAAAGATACAAGATAATAGTAAGGTGGATATTTCATTAACTTTCTTACTTTCATTTCTTCTTTATAAAAGTACTTATAATCATTATCCTTAGCACAGTTTATAGCATAATTCCCTTCATTAAATGTTTGAAAGATAACCTTACCTGCCTTATCACTTCTACCTGCTCTACCTGCTACTTGACTAAGTAAATCAAAAGTCTTTTCACTACTTCTAAAGTCAGGAAGCATTAATGATGTATCAGCATTTATTACCCCAACTAAAGTAACATTAGGAAAATCTAGTCCCTTTGCAACCATTTGGGTACCTAGTAATATATCTGCTTCCCCCTTACTAAAAGCATCAACTATTTTTTTATGGGCCCCTTTTCTACTAGTGGTATCAACATCCATTCTAAGGACTCTTGCTTTAGGAAAAATAGAATTAAGCTCTTCTTCTATCTTCTCAGTCCCAACACCTAAATCTTTTAGTGACTTCTCATGGCACTTAGGACAAGTAACTTCATATTTAGTTGCATAACCACAATAATGACATCTTAAGATATTACTACTCTTATGATATGTTAAAGTTATATCACAGTTAGGACATTTAACAGATTCACCACAGTTAGAACAAGTAACAAAAGATGAATAACCACGTCTATTTAATAGAAGTATTACTTGTTCTCCTCTTTCTATAGTCTTATTAATTTCATCTATTAAAGGAAGTGAAAAATGTCCCTTTGCCTTACCTACTTCTTTATTCATATCAATTAACTCTACTTTAGGTAACTCTTTACCATTAACACGTTTATCAAGTGTTACTAAATTAAAGACATTTTTTAAGCCTCTAGCATATTCTTCTAACATCGGTGTGGCACTACCAAGTACTACCTTTGCTCCCAACTCTTCTGCTCTTTTTATGGCTACATCTTTAGCATTATATCTAGGATTATTATCTTGTTTATAAGAATCACTATGACACTCATCGATAATGATAAGACCAAGATTAGATAAAGGAGCGAACACTGCACTTCTAGCACCTATTACAATATCTACTTCACCTCTTACAATTCTTCTATATTCATCATATTTCTCTCCATCTGATAAGGCACTATGTAAAAGTGCTATATTACTTCCAAATCTTTCTTCAAATCTTTTAATTAACTGAGGAGTTAGAGATATCTCTGGTACTAAAACAATACTTTTTTTACCCTTTTTTAAGTACTTATCAATTAACTCCATATATACTTCCGTCTTACCACTACCAGTAACACCATATAGTAATGATACTATTTTTTCAGTATTTAAAATATTATTAACTGCAGCCTCTTGTAAAGGAGTTAACTCTCTTACTTTTCTTTCACATTTTTCATAATCTAGTCTATAAACTTCTTCCTCTTCTACTCTTAAAATATTATTTTTAACTAAAGTATTAAGAATAGATGAAGAAACATTTTTTAACTCCTCACGATTTAATTTTTTCTTACCAGTAAATAACTCTACTACTTCTCTTTGTTTATCTGTTAATTTCTTATCACAATCATTTAAGTAGTATACTTTTCTATATTTCTTATTAACATTACCTTTAATACTAGCTTTAAACCCTTTAGGAAGCATAACTTGATAACAACTAATTAAAGATGCTAAAGTTGTCTCTTTTAAGTATTTACCAAGTTCTAATAACTCTTCAGTAAGTATTACTTCTTCATCAAGAACATTAATTATATCTTTTAAATTATCTACATCACTAGTATTTTTTACCTCTAAAATAAATCCCACTAAAGTTCTATTACTAAAAGGAACCTCTACTCTTTTACCTATTTCTACTTTATCTTCTAGATTTTTAGGTACTCTATAATCAAAAATTCTATCAACTCTTTTACTAGTTATCTCTACTAAAACACCTACTACCAAAGTAACACCTCCTAAAACTTTAGTTCGTACTAAAAATGAAAGAAAAAGGCTTATGCAAATAAAGCCATATATACTAAGAATCCAAAGAAGATTAAACTAACAATAAGTCCATTAACCTTCTCAAAAGTACTACTCTTATATTTAACTCCTACTCCTATCATCATTAATGCTCCTCCAATTAATCCTCCGATATGAGCGGCATTATCAATCCCTGGAACCAAGAAACCAAGTACTAAGTTAATAACTATTAATGGTATTATCTGGCTCTTAATAACAGTACCTAAATAGATACGATAATGATATCCAAAATATAATAAGGCCCCAAGCAAACCAAATATCGCTCCACTTGCCCCTACACTTAAAGCATTAGGTGTAATAACTACTGATAATAAGGAACCACATATAGCACTAAATAAATAAACTACTAAGAATCTCCATTTACCAATAAAGCTTTCTAATTGCATTCCTATAATCCATAAAGCATACATATTGAAAAGTAAATGTGCAAGATTAGCATGAACAAAAGCGGAGCTTATTAATCTATAATACTCTCCCATCTTAACAAATGGTCCATAACTACCTAAATATGCTGTTACAATATCAGAATTACCTAAAAGCATAGGAATAAAGAAAACTAATATATTAATTATAATTAAAGCATAAGTAACAATAGGTTTTTTAGGTGCAAAAACATCGGCAACCCTCTCTTGATCTTTCTGATTATGTTTATTAATATCATTAGTTACTTTAATAAATAATTCTATTCCTTCTTCACTAAATTTAAGTTTCCGAGAAAGATCAGGAAAAATAGACTTTAATAATTTATTTTTCTTAACATCTGCATCCTCATGTACTTCAACCGCTGTTATATTATCAGTTTTAAATTCATCTAAATTAACCGCTCCACCTAAATCCAAAAAGATACTAAGTGTATTTAATTTAAATGATAAAGTCTTTTTCTTTATTTTTCTTAAGATTCTATTAGTCTTAAAAACATCAAATTTATATTGTTCATCATTATGAATATATCTCATTACTAATCTAACGACTTTATAATCTTCATCTAAATTTTCAAGCCAAATCTCATCTTCTGCACCTTGAAGTATTATAGGTGTATAACCTTTCTCTGTTATAAAATAATGAAGAAGTTTCATCGCTAAAGTATTTTTCTCATTCATATCTATAATATGTTCTTCCATATAAATCCCCTTCCGATATGTATTCTATCACATTTTTAAAGGGAAATAAATGTTTTAAGCTATTTTTTATGTAATGATAAGTTCTTAACCCACTTATAACAAGAAAAAGCTATTTTATAGAGTCTATAACTATTCTTTGATATAACTAAATCAAACTCTCCTACTAACTCATGAACTCTAGCATCAAAGCCCCTTTTAAAGTCAAATAAACCATATCCTTTAGACTCTTTATTAAAGTTACCATCTATGCCATAAAAGTTAAAAGCATCATAACCATGATCTTTAGCATAGTTAATCATATAATATTGAAGTAAATACTGAGCATTATACTTCATATAATCTTTATAACTAGCCCCAAATAGATAAATAATTTCATGCCCATAAAGCATATAAAGACCACCAGATATTATTTTCTTATCTCCATCTTTACTAATATGTTCATCAAGAGTTTTAATCTTTTCTTTTAACCTTTCTTGTTCAAGTTTAATTTCCTTAACTTGCCCTTCTTTTTTCTTATTACCTTCCATATTTTTTAATTTAATATCATTATCTTCCATAGTCTTAACAGATAACTCTTTTAATTCTTTAAAGTTAATCTCTATTAATAATACTTTAATTAAATCTTTTTCTTTTAAGACTTTATACATATTCTGATAATATGATAAAGGTCTATCAATAAACTCTCTTCTTTCCCCCGTATGTTTCATTAATTTTTTAAATTCATCTAACTCCTCATAAGTAGCATCTATTATTTTTAGAGAGTTTTTCTTACTATTATTAATTCTCCATTTAGTACTACTACGCATCTCTTTAAATAATTCATCAAAGGTTTTATCTTTAAGATCTAAAACAGATATCCATCTAGGCTCTAAGTCTTTCTTTTCATCTTGATTTATATAAAATCCCATATGTTTATAACCTAATTTCTTCATAAGAGCGAAAAAATCATCTTTCCTAGTATTAGGAACAACATCTCCATCTACAGTTCTTTCTTGATAATCTAAATAAGGATTTATTTTTAAGAATAGAGCATTATTTTCTTTTAAGTATTTTTTTAACTCTAAAGTAAACTCTTCTATAAGTTTAAAATCATTATAATCAAGTAAAAAACCACGTGGTGCATAAAACATTTTCTTAAAGAATTTTATATTTTTACTAAGTAATAGTGTTGCAGCGACTAAATTACCATCTTTTTTCATCCCAACATAATGACTATCCCAGCCATTAGTCTTTTTTATTTCAGCCCAATAAGGAGTTTGAAAAAAACTAGTATACTTACTTTTAATAGAGTAATCTAAAAATTCTTTTTCATTAAGTATAACAAATTCCATAATAAAAGATCATCCTCTCTTTATTTATATTATAAGTATACCCCAAAAGAGGAAAAGAAAAAAGTTTTTAAAGAAATTTTTTAAACAAAAATACTAAACCCCATATATAAGTTTAAGCATTATGTTAAATATTACGAAATTTCGTTACTAATTTATTACATTTTCTCTTGCTATATAGAAATTATTTTGATACTATATTTACAAGGAATATTTAATAGTTGGGTTAATACCAAACTCTATAAATAGAGGAAGGTGATATTAATGAACAAGAAAGATTTTTTAATTTTTTCTCTAACCATTATAATTTTTAATCATATCTATATCATTAATACCATCACCTATAGTAAAGACATTTTTCTTTACTATTTTTTCTTTCTCTAATATTTTCTCTATCATAAAAGACTTGCTAGCTTCACTTGAAACAATCTCTACTAGATAATAGTCTTCATCTCTTACAAGATAACTTCTTATATTTGTATAGCTTTCATCTATATAGTTTTTAACTTCAAAAGATTTATCATAACTATATAGTTTTAACATTATTTTAACTACATTAGAAGTATCATCTACTCTCTTTTTAAAGGTATTGATTAAAACCACGTCATAGATATCTTTATTATTGTTAGCATAATCTAAAATACTATCAGATAACTCTTTATCTAAAGTAAATACTTTAATAATCTCTAAATCTTTAGATAAGAGCAATGCTCCATGATTTAAAATTAAATAATCATAAGGTATCTCATACTTATCAATCTTTTGTTTTAAATCAACATAACTTCTCCCTGTTGCAAGCACAAATAAATTACCTAAAGTTCTAAATTCATTTACTTTATCTATATTTTTCTTAATATCTAAATCATTTTGATAAAATGTTCCATCATAATCACTTATTAATATCTTCTTCATTGTTCCAAATACCTAACTTTCCTTTAATCTGATTCAACTTCTAATCTTTTTTCAATATCTTCAATACTAGGTAAAGTATTTTCTAAAAATTCAGGTATCTCTGATAAAATTTTATATTCACTTACTCCAATAGGCTTATTTATATCTTTTAGTGCTAATTCAGCTGTAACTCTTTTCTTATCTTTACAAAGTAATATTCCAAATGTTGGATTATCACTGTCTGTTTTAATATATTTATCAACAGCACTTAAATAGAAATTTAATTTACCTGCATACTCAGGCTTAAATTCAGTTGTTTTTAATTCAATTACAACGTAACATCTAACTTTTAAGTTATAGAATAGTAAATCAAGATAATAATCTTCATTATCTATCTCTAAATGATATTGCCTTCCTATAAATGCAAAACCATTTCCCAATTCCAATAACAATTTTGTTATATTCCTTGTTAATTCTTGTTCAATATCTAATTCTTTTAAATCTTTATTATTACTAGTTGTTATAAAATCAAAAATATATTGGTCTTTTAATAATTCCTTTATTTGTTCATTATTAGGAGATTTTAATGTTGTATCAAAATTAGTAATTTTATTTTCTAATAATGCCTGTCTTTCATACAATTTACTAGCAATTTGATGTATTATTACAGGTCTTGCCCAACCATTTTGAACAGACTCTTTAATATACCATTTCCTAACATTTTTATCTTTTACTCGATCCATTATAGTTGTTATAGATGACCAAGGTAATTTTGCAACATCATGTTGCAAAAATTCATCATTATCAAACTCCGTTGCAAATTTCTTCATATATCTTAAATTTCTTGCAGACATCCCTTTTATTGTAGGAAATTCAATCTTCAAATCTTTTGCCAAAGTATCTATAAAAGATGAACCCTATTTATTATTTTCAACTAACTTTAAACCAATATTATAGTACATTAAAATTAAATTTTTATTTGCATTCGCTACTACTTTATTTCTTGTCGTTATTAGTGTTCTTTTAATATCATTTAATAATTCAAAATATTTATCATTATTTTCTATCATTTTTCCTCCATTATATATTTATCTTCTTCATAATTCCAAATACCTAACTTTCCTTTAGCAAATATAGGTTTATCTAATACTTCAATATCTTCTAATATCCAAGCATATCTTCCAAGTCTATAATCACCACAGATAAACTCTAGCTTATCTTTATTTATCTCATCTAAAAACTCTTTATCCATATAAACACAATCTACTAAATTACACTTAAGGATAATGTAACCAAAGCTTAAATCATTACCATCAACAAGTCTCATTAATTCTTTATTATTCTTCCACTCTTTAGGTATCTTAGTAGAACTAGCATGAATATATAATTCTCCTCTATAATTAGTCTTAAAACTTCTAGTTTCTATTTTCTTTTTACCAAGTTTTATCAATGTTGCATATGGTTCTGTTAAACTAAGTACTTTCACTTTATAATTCCTCCATGACATTTTAATTCATATATTAGTTTTTTATCTTTATATATCTGTTCAGTACCTACAAAGTTTTCCATATCTCCATCTACATTAAAAGTATAAAGATAGTCTTCATTTATAAACTCTTTAGGTCCTCTAACAGGAATTATATCTTTATCTTCGCCCACTTTCATAAGAGCGACTCTTAATACTTTATCCATACCTAATAATTTACATTTTACTAATCTATGAAGCCCATCCAAAATAACTAATCTGTCTTTATTCGCCATAACATCAATTGGATAAGTTATATCAGACTGCATAACTCTATCATATTGTGATTTATACTTTATTGGATTATTTATGACATCAAGAGGCTTTAAAACGTACCATTCATTATTCCAGTTCCAAAAAGGAATATATAAATGCCACTCTAACATTTCAATATTAATTTCTTGTTCAGGATAATCAAGCTTCCAAACATCTTTCTCATCCCAATTAAAATCAAAACCATACTCTAAAACACTTTTAGGAATTTCTTTATTCATTATTTTCACTTTCTAAACTCTTTAAATAATCTAAAAACTCATGAGGTGGAACTTGTTCAAAATATAACTCTTTACCTGTCATAGGATGTATAAATCTAATACTCTTAGAGTGTAACATTTGTCCAAAAGATGTAGTATTTTTATGATTTCCATACAAAGGATCATTACTAACAGGATGTTTAATATAGTTAAGATGTACTCTTATCTGATGAGTTCTACCTGTTTCTAAGATACATTCTATTAAGGTATTATTCTTAAATCTCTTTAATACTCTAAAATTAGTTATTGCCTCTTTACTATTATGAGATGTTACTGCCATCTTTTGTCTATTAACTTCATCTCTTCCAATAGGAGCATCTATAGTACCAGTCTCATGCAAGATAACTCCATCAACAATCGCAAGATAATGTCTTTCTATTTTTTTATTTTTAATCATATCACTAAGTAATTCCATAGTTTTAGCATCTTTTGCAACTACCATTAAACCACTAGTATCTTTATCAAGTCTATGAACAATACCTGGTCTAAAGGTACCATCTTTACTTACTTTAGAGTGATAAATAAGAGCGTTTACTAAAGTATCAGTAACATGTCCTGGAGCAGGATGGACAACAAGTCCACTCTCTTTATTAATAATCATTAAGTATTCATCTTCATAAACAATATCAAGAGGAATATTAGTAGGTTCTAAATTGTCTAAATCTATTTCATCTTCAAGACTTACTTCAATAACATCTCCTAGTTTTACTTTATAACTAGCATTTTTCTCTTTACCATTAACAAGTACTTTATTGTCACTTATAAGTTTAGATACTCTACTCCTAGATAAATCACTATTACTTGCAATATAACTATCTAGTCTTACACCTTCACTATTTACTTCTAACGTCATACTTTTTACCTCTTTCTTTTAATATTTCTTTAATTATAACAATAACAATTCCTACTACTATTAGTATATCTGCAAAGTTAAAGATAGGATAGTTGTATCCTAATATTTTAAATGATAAGTAATCTATAATATATCCATCTATTAATCTATCAAGAAAATTACCTAATAAGCCTGCTAAGGCTAAAGAATAACCTATAGAAAGTATTCTATCATCTAAATTACTCTTTAACTCA
>DVKQ01000074.1 GCA_018715925.1 Candidatus Onthousia faecipullorum | reverse complement strand
AGATTTTGAAGAACTTGCTAAAGAATATTCTGATGATACTGGTAGTGCTGAAGATGGTGGTTTCATTGATTACTTTAATAAAGATGATAATATGGATGAAGCTTTCTTAAATGCATCAATTGATCTTGAAGAAGGTGAATATACTAAAGAGCCTGTACAATCTAGCTTTGGTTATCATATTATACTTAAAGTTGATCAAAAAGATAAACCTGAGTTAGATGAAGTTAGAGATGATATTAAAGAAACACTAGCTAAAGAAAAGTTAAATGAAGATTCTGCACTTATGTATAATGCTTTAATTGAGATTAGAGAAGAAGCTGGTATTGAGTTTAATGATGATAGTTTAAAGAAAGACTATGATGAGTTAATGCAACAACTAATAGATAATGTTAGTAGTGCTGGTTAATAATAAAAATTTAATATTTAAGAGAAGTACTGTTTTTTTAGGCTTCTCCTTTTTTTGACAAAATGAAAGTTTTGTAGTATAATATGCGACACAAGAAATGAAAGGGATGAAATTATGAGAAAAGATATAAGTGAAGAAACAAAAAAAAGATTAATACCTATTTATGAACAAGTTGAAGAGGATTTTAGTAAGTTTCCTAATATTAAAACAACAGAGGATTTCTTTATTTGGAGAGAACAAGTTAAGAATATAGTAGAAGATAGAGTTAAAGGTACTGATAAACAAAATGATATTAACTATAAGAAAAAATTACGTAATAAAATAATAGAAGATGAAATTAAAGGTAATAGTTCATTAGAGTTATTAAATGATTGGTCAAAATGTTATAGAATGATTGATAGGGCTAAAGGTGCTATTAGAACTTTTAACGACCATTATGGTATTGATGATAAAGATCATGTAATTAAGGCTTCTACTATTTTACATAAACATCTTGTAAGTAATGGTAAAGCTCATACTAGTGATTTATTTGATATCTTACAAATTAGAGAGCTTAATTTACTTGTTAAACAACCTATAAAGCGAACTATAAATACTCCTTATGAATTTGAAAGGGCTATTGTTAAAGAAGATGAAAGTGAAGCGTGGTCTGCTCCTTTATTTGTAACTTTACTTAGAGCATATGGAGTTGAAGGAGAAGATTTACTTACTGTTGGAAGAAAAGTGGAGGCTTTAGGTAAATCATATATAAATAATATTAATAATTCTAATGTTTCTTCAAAAAAATATGTATATACTAAAAGAGGATAGTTTAAATACTACCCTCTTATTCGTTTGGTATATTAAATCCTAAACTGTACATCTTTTGTTTTAGTTTATACTCTAGTTCTTTACCAGAGTATTTTTTACTTAATTTATTATAGTATTTTTGATATTCTTTTTTTACAATATCATTATTTTCTTCTATATCAGTAGAGTTTAATACTTCTTTTATAATATCTTGGTGAAAACCATTATTAATTAAATCTAATTGTAATTTTTGTTTTAAGACTTTAGCACTCTTATTATGATTAGATTTTATCTTTTTAGAGATTAACTTCTCTATTTTTTCTTTTTCTAAGAAGTTCGTAAACTCATCTATTGCTTCATTATAATCATTAGGCTCTACTCCTTTTTTTATTAGTTCCTGTTCTATTTTTCTAGGTCCTTTATTAGTAGTTATAATGGCATTATGAACATAACTCTTAGAATAGCTTTTATCATCAATATAACCTTGTTTTTCTAAAGTATTGATAGCAAAGTCTATACTTTCCTTGCTATACTTTTTTTCAGTTAAAAGTTTTTTTATCTCTTCTTTAGTTTTAATTGTTCTTTTTAAAGTCTTTAAAGCCTCATAATAACTCTCATAGTTTTTATTATCTTCAATTATTTTATCAAGTTCATCTTCTTCTATACTTTTAGTTATTAATAGTTCATACTTTAATATTATTTCTTCATATAAGTCATATGAGTTAAAGTTATCTAAATATATTGTATAAAGACCATTAGGTCTTTTCTTAAACTTTTCTATTTTCATAGGTTTCACCTCTTCTTTAATATATTAAATGCGAAAAAAATAGTCAAGAAAAAATAACTGATTATTCTTTCTCAGTTACCTTTAACTTCCCCTCTAATATTTCTTCTAAAGCTCTTCCTATATTTTTTTCACATTTATATTGGTTAAGAGCTAGTTGATAGTGTTCATCTCTAGTCATTTCTTTGCTACGTCTTGCAGCGATATGGACTAATTCATACTTAGAACTTACAATATTAAGTAATTTGTCAATAGATGGATAATTCACTTGTATCACACTCCTTATTATTATCTTATAATCATAAAGGATATTTTACAAGTAAAATGACATAATTAGACACTTTATGACTTGTAAAAATACATATGTAACATGTTTAAACATTGTAAACTTTATTAAAGTATTCTTTTATTACATCTGTTGTAATTTCTTTATTTATTTCTGTATTTCTCCAAGGATCTTCCTCATGAGTAAAATCAATTAACTTATTTGCTTCCATACTTCCGTAACTATCAATAACTTCATTAATTACTTCCTCTAAACCATTTGATATCTTTTTAACATTGTTGTCAGTTTTAATTTCATTACTATGATTTCCTTTATATTTTTGATATACTTCGTTCACAACCGGTCCATATGACCATGCCATTATTTTTTCTTTAAAAGCTATTTTTTCAAAAACTTGTAAACTAATAGCTTGAACATAATATAATAATTTTTGTAATTTTAAAGTGGTTATATATTCAGGAACAATATTATATTCTTTTACTAATTTATCAACTTTTTCATTATATATTTTTATAATATTTTCTGCTACGTCAATTACGTTTTCTTCTTCAAAAGATAACGTTTTTTTATTAAACTTATTTATATCTATAAGTTCATGACTCTTTAATGTCATTAATTCTTCTACTTTATTTAAAGTTGATTTATATAATGAATTATTTATATTATTCTTGTTTTTCAAAAGTAGAAAATACATATTATTAGGACTATTTGATAATCTCATTATAGAATCTACTGCTTCTGTTTGAATCGCTCCTTTTTCAAAGCGATGAACAGTTATTTCACCTACTCCTATAACAGAAGCATATTCTTTTTGAGTTAAGCCATACTTTTTTCTTATTTCTTTTATTTCAGTACTTGTTAATAAGTTTTTTTGCCTTTTATAAATATTATATAATCTATTATCATTTTCTATTTCTATCTCTCTATTAAATACTTCTTCACCAAATTCATCTACTAAATAATATTCATCATAAGAAATAATTTTATCTTTAACTTGTACCTTGACTTTTCTAACTCTTAAGTTATTATTTTTCATATTAAGTTTCATTCCTTTCACTCCGTTCAAGGCACACATAGCCATGAACAATATAATTATTTTTCAGATTAATCCCTACTAATTAATACTCAGCTTCATGACAAGATAATATTTTTATCCTATCATAAGCAACTTTACTATCTTTTTTTATTTTAACATTGAAAGTTACTCCTGTAATAATTTCTTTCATAAAAATATATACTTTTTCATTAGGCATATCTCTATCTATTTCTGGTCCACTTACTAAATCTTCTTCAGTAATAGTTTTTAGAAAGTCTTCAATATCATATAAAGTTAGTCCATATTTTCTTCTAGAGTTTCTATTTTTAGCGGTAGGAACAAAATCATAATCTTTGTTAGAGACTGACTTATGTAATAAATTTATAATTGCTGTAACATCCAATATGCATCACCTGTAATTATAATAACACAGGATATTAAAATTATCAATTGATAATTTTAAATTTAAGTATGTAAAAACCAAGATGGTTATCTTGGCTTTTAACGGAAGTTACAACATGAACCTTGGTCAATATTGCAACAAACATTTTCTTCACAACAAGTATATCTAGGGCAATAAGTATGTTTGAAAATGTGATGATTAACTATTCTTGTATGGATTGGACACACATGAGGCACTTGATGAACGAAGGTTCTATTTATTTGGCGTTCTTGTACTGGTTCCATTATTGGAGAGTTAGTAGTCATCATTCCCATATTTTGTCCCATTCCCATAGTATTACTATTCATATTGATATCAATATTCATATCTTGGTCAACAACATTGTTGTTACCATCGATAGTAGAATCCATATCAATAGCTTGATTATTAAATAACATACACTTTCCTCCTCTAGTATTAAGATATTCAGTTAGGAAATTTGTGTATAAATTATTTGCCTAAAATGGCATTTTAAAATTACCATTTTTCATTTGTTTCATCATTTTTTTCATGTTTTCAAACTGTGTTAATAGTTTATTTACTTCTGATACTGATAATCCACAGCCTTTAGCAATTCTAGTTTTACGAGATGCTTTAATAATAGAAGGATTTCTTCTTTCTTCTTTGGTCATAGAAAGGATAATTGCTTCTATATGAGCCATTTGTTTAGGTGGAATATTTACATTAGTTAGTCCCATCTTTTTAGCACCTGGTATTAATTTTATGATATTTTCAAGAGGTCCTAATTTCTTTATTTGTTTTAGTGTACTTAAAAAGTCTTCTAGGTCAAACTTACCTTGTTGCATCCTCTTGGCAGTCTTTTCAGCTTCTTTCTCATCAAGCACAGCTTCTGCTTGTTCAACTAAAGAGACTATATCACCCATACCTAATATACGTCCTGCCATACGTTCTGGATCAAAAGAATCTAGTCCATCTAGTTTTTCACTAACACCAATAAACTTAATAGGTACATTAGTTAGATGTCTTACAGATAGAGCAACTCCACCTTTAGTATCACCATCTAATTTAGTAAGTATTACTCCTGTTAGTTTTAATTTATCATTAAAACCTGTTATAACATTAATAGCATCTTGTCCCATCATAGCATCTATTACAAGTAATGTTTCTTGTGGAGACACCGCTTTAGTAATGTTTTCTAATTCATCCATTAACTCTTCATCTATTTGAAGACGTCCTGCAGTATCGATTAAAACATAGTCATAACCATTTTCTTTAGCATAATTAATAGCATTCTTACTTATTTCTACAGGATTACCTTTACCTTCACTATAAACTTCAATATTAAGTTCTTTCCCTAGTTGTTTTAACTGATCTATAGCAGCGGGACGATAAACATCACAAGCGACCATTAAAGGCTTCTTATTCTTTTTTTTACGCAAGTAATTTGCAAGTTTTCCTATAGTTGTAGTTTTACCACTACCTTGAAGTCCTACTAACATAAGTATGGCAGGGTTTCCCGTTGTATTAAGTGGTGCAGAATCTCCTCCTAGTAATTCAGTTAATTCATCTTTTACTATTTTAACAAATAAATCTCCTGGCTTAATACTAGTTCTAACTTCTTCTCCTAATGCTTTTTCTTTAACATTATTAACAAACTCTTTAACTACTTTATAATTAACATCAGCTTCTAGCAAAGCTAGTCTTATTTCTTTCATCATATCGCCAATATTATCTTCAGTTATTTTACCATAACCTTTTATCTTATGTAGAGCATTTTGTAATCTATCTCCTAAGCTTTCAAACATCTTGACACTTCCTTTTCTTTTAATATTATAACTGATATGTATGAAAATGTAAAAAGAAAATGATTAAATATCACTTTCTGTTTCTGCTATATTATTGGCAAGAGTTGTTAACTCATTAACTAAATTATTATATTCATTTAAGATATTATCATCACTAATATAGATATCTGTATCAGTATACTCTATATAATTAGCATTTGTTTCTAGAAATGTTAATATTTCATCTACTTTATCTAGAAATAGATTTAAATTATTAGATAGATTTTCCATTTCTTCTTTAATATTCTTAAGTTCTTCTAAATCTTTCTCTGTATACATAAGGTCTAGATAAAAATCATAATAATATTCACTATCACTAAGTTTATCCTTATCTATTAAATTTTTAATAGTATCTTCATCACATAAACTACTAATATTTTCTAACTCTTTTGTTACTTTGCTTTTAGTATTACTTATAATAGCATGACTATTTGTATAGTTAGGACTATTATTTCTTAGACTATCAATAGTTAATATATTAGTTAATTCTTCCTCATTTAAATAACTATTTATCGCTTTAACACTATCTGATAGACTCTTGAAATATTTCTTAACTGCTTCCTCAACATAGGCTCTATCTCCTGTTGTTTTAACTTCTATAGGATAATCATCTGTTGCTAAGTCTTTATTACTATAATTAACAATCTCTTGTTTTAAAATATCTTCTTCTTGCAATTCTTTAAAGGCTGTAAAGAATATTAATCCTAAAATTATAACAATTACTATTACAATACCAATGATAATCTTTTTAATATTTTTTTTCATAAGTCTCTCCTTTATCTTTAAATATTATCTTAGCATAAGAACTATCAATACAATCAATTTCTATTTCTGCTAGAGGATGTTTTATGTTATTGTTAATAGATTTATCATCTGTTATAGATGGTAAATTATATTTAAATATTTCATTATTACTATATTTAGACGGTATAGCGGAAAATACTGCCCATATCCACTGTATATCTTTATTATTTTCTAAGAGTCTTATTAAGTCTTTGTGGTTTATAATAATATAATCTTTATTAAAAAGTTCATCTTTAGTAGTTTCTATATCTGTAATTAACCATTTATAATTTAAATCTTTTAATTTAAACTCCTGCATTAATTTGTACATATTTGTATTAAAATCATTATCATCTTTATATATATAACTTTTCATAAGCTCTAACTTTCTGGTACTTCTATATTCTCTATTTCTCCAAAATTAGAATAAGTAATAATTATAGATATAGTTGTAGGGGCATTGTTAATATAAGTGGCATAACTTGATAAATTATAAGTTATTTTTACTACTTCATCATCTTCATTAGATTCTAAAATTATACTATTAGGTATATCGGCAATATCGATATTTGTTCCATTAAGTATAGAATCTATTGTATTTGAAGTTATTTCATAATTATATAAAGTATTACCTGTTTCATATTCTGTTTTAGATATTAGAGTTGATCTTTTTAAAATATTTTCTATATTATAATCTGCAGTAATATTATTAAAATGATATAAGTCAGTGGTTACTTCATATTTATCAGTTGTCTTTATTAGATTAATGTTATCATAGATAAAATAATTAGTAAAAGTATTATTTAAAGTCATAACACCTTCAGTCTTATTATCAGTTTTATCACCAGTAAAATTAGTTATTACTCCATTAATATTCTCTTCTCTTGTAAAATGATAATTACCATTTTTTATTCCATCTAGTTTATATTCCGTACTAACACTATTATCATTGTTAGGATTAACATTTCTATTACTACTATAATTTGTTCTTATTAGAGATATTAATACAAAGAAAAAGATAAAGTAAAAGATGAAGAAAAGTATGGCTCTTCCTCTTTTACTTTGATATAAGTCTTTTATAAACTTTATATATTTATTCTCTTCCTTTTTCTTTTCTTCTTTCACTTTAATACTACTCCTAACAAATCTTTTTTATCAATACCATTTAAGTAGTCTTTAACTAGGCATCTTTTCTTACCTTCTATGGCAATATCAATTAGTATTATTTCTTTATCACCTGTAACTACTCTAATACCATCTTTTTCAAAGCCTACTATTGTTCCAGGTTCTGTTTTATTATAATTTCTATTACTTAGTATTACATCATAAACTTTTAATCTTTTACCATTTAAAGTAGTATAGGCACCAGGGCTAGGATTTAAGGCTCTAACTTTATTATCTACTTCTATATTAGATTTAGTAAAATCTATTTTTTCATCTTCTTTAGTAATATTATATCCATAAGTAACTTCATTTTCATCTTGTTTAAGAGGGTTAATATTACCATTAATTATATTAGGTAGAGTTTCTAATAATAAGTCTTTCCCCATTTCACTTAATCTATCATGAAGAGAACCTAAAGTATCATCTTTAGTTATATTAGTTTCACTTTGACTAATAATATCTCCTGCATCCATTAAGACATCCATATACATAATAGTTATACCAGTCTTATCATAGCCATCCATAATAGCATGATGAATAGGAGCTCCTCCTCTTAGCTTAGGTAATAGTGAAGCATGAACATTAATACATTTATATTTAGGATAGTCTAGTAATTCTTTAGGTAATATTTGTCCATAAGCACAAGTTACTATCATATCTGGTTTATACTTTAATACTTTCTCATATTCATCTCTTATTTTAACTGGTTGTAATACAGGTATGTTATATAAAGCACTTGCTTTTTTTATAGGACTTGGTGTTAATATTTGTTTTCTTCCTACTAATTTATCCGGTTGTGTTACAACGGCAACGACATTATAATTTTCGGCAAGGGCATTAAAAATTGGTACGGCGAAAAGAGGTGTACCCATAAATACTATTCTTATATCTTTCATGTTAACCTCCTAATACTTTTAAAATTATACTTAATGTTAATCCTAAACTTATAAATAATAATCCAGATAAAGCTAGGACACTAGCATTACCATAACTATAAGCATTTCTTAAATTAAATCTTCTTCTTTTTTCTACTATTTCTATATTATCTACTAATTCTTCTTTACTCTTTTTATGATAATTTTTGATTTCTTTGTAACTTGGCATAGTTATAACAGTTAAATCTAAAGGATCAATGTCACTATATCTTCTAATAACTGGATACTTACTATCAGTAATTTTAGATAGTAATATAGGTAATTCTACTTCATCTACCATTTCTATTATTTCATTAATATTAGGAAGAGAGTTTTTAGCAAGATCACTTCTTTTAATAAAAGCGATACAAGGGGCTGAATCTGATAACTTTAGAGAACTCCATCTTCTATCAAATGACTTTAAAACTGTATTTTCTTCTTTAGTAGTCATATTAACATGTTTACATAAAGAGACTAAGTTACTTTTACATTTTTGATAATCTTTAAGATAATAAGCAGATTTATCATAGTCTTCAATATAATTATAATATTTGCTAAGAGATGTTAATTCAGCCATATACTCTGGGCTTCTAAAGGCATAGTAATAAGCCATAGCAGGTGAATCTGTTATATAAAGAGGAGTACTTTTACTATTTAAGTTCTTTGATATTAAGTTTTTATAGTTATGATGATCAAATATATAATTTATTTTTTTTAAGTCATAAACTTCTTTTTTATCTATTTTAGATATTAAGCCATTTTCTTCTACATCTTTTTTAAAAACAGATGGAAAACTATGAAAACAGTAACCGTTAATGATATATCTATTATAGATATGTTTAAGTATTAATTGTTTGTTTTCTCTACTAGTCATTTTTAGATTTAATTTTTTTGAGGTAAGTTCTAATAGTAAAGAGTTACATTTTATAATTAAATCTTGATGAGATTGATAGTTTGTTATAATATTATTTAACTTAGATAAAAAGTCACTATGATATGTTTCATCACTAATTATAATTTGATATTTAATTACTAAATCCATTACTATTAATAAAGAGTATTGATTATAACTATAATCTTCTCCATTTATAGATACATTAGAAACTTTATTTATAGTAGATTCATTAGTTAAGACATTATGAAGGATTGTTAATAGTTGCTCATTATTTAATAGTGATTTAAAGTTCATAACTATCCAACCTTCTTTCTAGTATAAATTATATCAAAGAAAAAGTACTTTTACAATAAAGTACTTAACTTTTTTAGAGTATAGAATTTGTTATTTTATTGTTGCGACTAGACGGAAGGAACAATGATTATGTAAATCACCGGTGAGCCAAACTCCAAAATAGAACACTCCTGCAGTAGTAAAATCATAAAGATAGCCACCACGTAATAACCAATGAAATTGTTCATTAACCATGCTTCTAGCATCATCATACCATCCATATGTTTCTCTTAATCCATGACTTATACACTCACTTCCATTACATGCTAAGCTTAAATTATTACTTGTATACATATCATAGTATTTACTATCTAATGTTAGTGGATCACTAAAACCACTTGATGTGGCCATGTCATTATAATTTGCCATTACATACTCTAGAGCACCACCTGACATATCATAAATTCCATAGATATTACCAGTAGTAGATGCTCCTGTCCCATTTATTTCTACACCATATGTATATTGACATCCATAATCGGTATTTCCATTACTTGGACTGCCATAGCTACATCCTGTTATAAATTGGTTTGATTTATTTTGATATACTTCTTTATTTGCTCCACTAAAATTATCATTTCCTAACTTTCCATATTTTGATTGTGATAAATAGGCAATTGTAGCCCATTCACTATTTTTCATCATATGAGTATCTACATTATTAGTAAATCCATATCTGTTTCCTTCATCATTCATCTTTAAACTTACATTAAACGCATTACTTACATTTATATTTCTCCAACTTGTTACATTTGGTTTTATCATTGGATCTAAATCTGTAGTATTATCTCCACCATTACTTGCTTCTGGATTACTACTACTTGTCTCAAACTTCCCTACCCATATACCAGAAAGTTCTTCATCTCCAAAGGTAAAGGCATCTGGGGTATACCAACTATTATTATTTATTCCATTACTTACTATATATTTTGCACTACCTCTATCCTTTGTACTTGTATCTACAAACTTAACATCTATCTCTCCTGGAAGTGCTTGTGTTGGTGTTGTACTCAAATAATCTCCTTGTTTTCCATAATAGTTTGTTCCATCTTCACTTCCTATAGTATAACTATATCTTGGTATCCATACCCACATTGTTTCTATATCATCCATATTTATTACTGTTCCTGTAGATGAACTTAAATAATTATCTCTTGTATTACTACTCACTGTTACGGCATTTGCCCACTCTCCACTATTATAATTATACCAATAATTATTACTTGTATCTGCTTTTACCCAGTTACTTCCATCATAACGTACTGCAATCATGTTATCATCTAGCACTGGTTCATTTGGAGTATTTCCTTTTCTATCATAACTAGTAACTACTATCTTACTTTGATATATTGTCCCTTGTACCTCATTTCCTGACATCTCATCTAGCCATATCCATAAAGTATATGTTACTGTATCACTTGGTTCTAATAGTTCTTCTCCTTTTATATCAAATTCTTCTTTTCCATAATCATTTACTTTCACTACTCCACTATCATATCCTAAATTATTTATAAGTCTCATCTTTATATAACTATTATCTAATGTATTGTTACTATCTTCTTCAAGCGATACATGATAATAGGCATTTATATTTCCTGTATTAGTTATAGTAAATGTATAAGGAGTAGTCTTTAATCCCCCGCTATCTGAAATAGGTGAAGCATTATCTAAGTTAATAGTATTACCTTCAGTGAAATCAACACTTAGAATACCTGCTGTTAAAGTAATATCTTTATCTCCTTCTAATGTTATTGTAAGTAGTGCATAACTTGAACCTATCAAAGCTATTACACTTATTAATATTATTACTACTGAAATTATTATGTATTTCTTTTTCTCATTCATTTTAATACTCCTTTCATAATTACACGTAAAAAAGAATAGAATACTCCTACTCTATTCTTCTTACACTATGAAAGAAAGTAATTATATTACTTAAACTACCATACTGGTTAGTTAAACTGCCCCCCCCCAGGTAACTATTTGTAAATTATTGCCAACTTTTGAAAAATGTCGTGTAGATTGACAAATTATTTTACCCTGATAATTCATATCTTTACCTTCTTTCTTATTTATTATATAGCTTCATTTTGATTATTTAAATTTATTTCTGGAATTGGATTAACTACTCCAGGTTGATTATTAATAGCATTGGTATTTATCTGATTATTTATAGGATTAGAATTAATAGTATTAATTTCACTAGGGTTCATTTGATTTGCACCTATACTATTACTTTCAACACTTTGTCCTATATTAAAGGTTGTTCCCATAGTTTGTCCATCATTTCTAATAGATGAAGTAGTCGCTTGATTACTAATTAATGGTTCTATTACAGAACTTGTTTGTGGCATTTCTTGTTGTTGGATTGGTTGATTAATTATAGTATTACTATTAACTTCTGGAATACCATTATTAATATTATTTACATTTATATTAGGTGTATAACTTTGATTTACTTGAGGTTGTACATTAGTTACTTCAGTAGACTGTGGCTGTTGTATTACATTATTAGCATGTCCATCCCATATTCTAACAACATCACAGTTACCACTAAGTGGCATTGGATTAGGCATCTTTAACTTAACTATTAAAGGAATCTTAAAGGCACTACCAAAGCCAAGACATGTACCTGATTGTAAACTCTTTTGTTTTTCAACTATTTCATCTGAAATATTAGGTACCATTTTCTTAATATAATCAACATCTGTTGGATGGTTCATCTTAAATATTAAGAAGTTAGAACATTGTGAGATAACTGTATCTGACATTTCTACTGGTCTTTGTGTAATTAATCCTAAAATAAGTCCATATTTACGTCCTTCTTTAGCGATTCTTTCAAAGATATTATATCCTATTAAAAATCTATCTGTATCATTTTGAATATATCTATGAGCTTCTTCTACAAAGATATGAAATGGAATACTTGCTCTATCTTTTAAAGCTTTAGTAAACTCAAATAATAATCTTGAATATATTTTTGTTATAACTTTAGCGAAATCATCATCTACATCATCTAGATTTATATTTACTAATTGATACTTTTTACCATTACTAATCATTAAATCTGATAAATAGCTTTCAAGTGATATATAAGTACCTTTTTCCCATTTGAAGAAATTAGAGTTACTTGATGTAATTAGTGAATGTAATCTAACTTTTAGAGTAACTGAATCACCATAAGTATTTTCATTACGTAACCATCCTTCACTAATTAAAGTAAAGTTTAAAGCTTTCTCTAAGTCTTCTAGAGTATAATAACAGTCTTTACGTGGTTCAAAATTATCATATTCATCATTTATAAAGCTTGATACATATTCTGTTAATAAAACACTTTCAGAAAATTGTCCATGATTATCTATTAAGAAACATTCTCTAAACTTTCTAACGTATCCTATTCCTTGAACAGGTGCTTCTAAGTTAAACTGATCTGTTGAACAACTGTTAAGAATAGAGAAAACGTCATTTCTTTTATTAGGTGCAGTTTGATTAGTATAAAGAATTGTCATAATAGCTTTAGCTATTAAGTGATTCTTATATTTATTAGCATCTACTCCAGTACTTGCAAAAATACGAGCTAGTTTTAACATTCTTTCAATTATTGGTAATTGAGAATGTTCTGTCGCTTGTAATAATATAGTAAGATCATCTTCATTAAGTAAAAAAATTGGTAGTCTTAATGGTTCTCCTACTCCATCTACTTCATTAGTTGTAATAAAACGATAATTGTAGTTAGGATTTATTTTATTTAAATCTTTAAAAGCATTGTAATACTCTCCAGATGAATCAAATAGTAAAATATTTGATTTATATGGAAAAAGTCTTTCATCTTCAAACATATTTTGCATTATTCTAGATATACCACAAGACTTACCACTACCACTGTTACCAAAGATAGCGAAGTGATTACTAAAGAAGTTATTTACATCTAGATATACTGGAAAATCATTATAAAATGGGCTTACTCCAAGGGGCATATATCCTTTTTTATCTTCTCCTACAATCATAGGTATTTCTTCTTGTTTAATTACTCTTACTTTAGCATCTAATGATGGTTTTCTTAAAACACCTCCAACTAGGCGTCCATTTGTTATTTCTCCTAAGAATCTAGCTTTAACTACTCCATCTGATAAATCATCTACTTCTCCTAATACAGTTTTATCTTTATCTTCAAAGATTAAATGTAGGTTCATTAAATTAATAGCAAGTTCTGCATCTTCTTTTAATTTGATATTAGCACCTTGATCACTAATATAGATTATCTTATCAAACATATAACAACTCTCCTTTATTCTATAGATAAATTATATCGTTAAATTAAAAAAGTGACAAGAGTTATAGAGAAATTACTTCTTGTAATTTACGTTTTAGCTCTTCATCACTTATATTAGTTATAATATTTTCTAACATTTCATTCTTTTTAGCAAGGTGTAAATTATCTTCATAGTTCTCTAATCTTTTAATTGTCTCTTTTATCTGTTTATGTATAGCATTTCTACTTATATTATATTTATTTGCAAGTTCACTTAAAGAAAGATTTTTAAAGTAATACTCTTCAAAATAATCTTTTTGTTTTTCTGTTAAGAGACTCCCATAAATATCATAAAGAATTGTATAGTATACTAATTCTTCCATTATAGTCCTAATAACTTTAATACTGCTAATATAATAGAACCAAGTCCTATTATTAGGTATAGTATAGTTAAGTTTCTTCTTTTATAGATTAGAAAATTATTTACTCCCATAACTAAAAGAGTAATTCCTAAGAATATTTCAAAGATATATAAAAGATCTGTATTAAATATTGTTATAATACCAAAGATAATTAGACCAATTGTTAAGATGAATTGTATTGCTATTAATATTTTTAGATAAGTCATGCTATTTTCTTTTTGTTTTTTAGCTTTAGGGTTTAATTGTACTACACTTTTACTCATTTTTCTTCCTCCATGAAGTCTTTAAATAGACTATAAATATATTTTTCTATATCAAATTCTTGTAGGTCTTTAGCAGTTTCTCCTAGTCCTATATATTTAACTGGTAAGTTTACTTCTTCTTTAATCGCTAGAACTATTCCACCTTTAGCAGTGCCATCTAGTTTAGTTAGAATAATTCCTGTAAGGTCTGTTATTTCTTTAAAAGCTTTCGCTTGGCTTATTCCATTTTGACCAGTTGTGGCATCTATTACAAGTAGAGTTTCATCAGGAGATCTATCTATTACTTTTTTGATGACTCTATTAATCTTTTCAAGTTCCATCATTAAGTTAGTTTTATTTTGTAGACGACCTGCTGTATCAATTAGAACAGTATCTATATCATTATCTATAGCATACTCTAATCCTTCATAAATAACACTAGCAGGATCTACTCCTTCATGTTTTCCATAGAAGTCAACATCAATTCTCTCAGCCCACTCTTTTAACTGATTGGTTGCACCTGCTCTAAAAGTATCTCCTGCAATTAAGAGAACTTTTCTATTTTTCTCTTTTTCTTTACTAGCAAGTTTAGCGATAGTTGTAGTCTTACCTACGCCATTAACTCCTACAAATAAATAAACAGTAGGACTTGATTCATTTCTTTTTAAATTAGTAGATAATATTTCACCACTTACATAAATAATAAATAATTCATCTACTATTACTTCTTTTAAAAATTCTGGATCAGTTATCTTTTCTTCTCTTGCTCTTTTTCTTAACTTTTCCATAAAGTTCATAACGGTATTAACACCAATATCGGCCATAATTAATATTTCTTCTAACTCTTCAAAATATTCTTCATTAATATTATTATAACGTTTAGTTAAATCAGATAATCTTGATGAAAAAGTTTTTCTACTCTTTGTAAGTCCTTTATCATAGACTTCTAGACTTTCTTTTTCTTCTTTAGTTTCTTTTTCTTCTTTTTTTATAAATTTATCTTTTAATTTACTAAAAAAACTCATATTATCACCATCCAGTCTTATTTTATCATAGTTTTAATTAGAAAGTAAATTAGATAGTACTGAGTTATAGCCATTTTCCTTTTCAATAATAATATTATTTCTTTCATTAATAGTAACTATTTTTCTAGGTTCATCTAGTAGATAAGACATTTTAACTCCTAAAAAGTCAGCGATTGTTTTTATGTTACTAAGTCTTTCCCCTCTTCCCCTTACTAAATCTAGGAGAGTTGTATAAGGAATATGGGTTTCTTTTGATAATTGTAAATAACTTTGAATACCATTTAATCTCATAAGTTCATTTAATACTTGTATATTCATATATAACCTCCAGTTACTCATATTATAAATAAAATTATTAAAAAAACAAGCTTTTATGGTAAGTTTACGAAAACTCGTATATGCTTGTTTCTTTTAAAATAGATTTTTTTCTATTAATTTTTCTAATGTAGTTAGAGATAAATGTTTTATCATCTTCAAAACTTCTTTTGATAGTTTCTTTAGACAATTAATTAGTTTCTTTTCATCTTTATTTTTAGAGTAAGTTAATGCATCTTCTATAGTTTCATCCTTATAATGTTCTAAAAGTGTTTTTAGTTCTTTTGATACCTTATCATAATCTATATCATTAGTAATTGTATTAATGTTGTTATCTCCTATATTTATGATTCCATTATTAATCATTATTTATTCACCACCGTGTTTTTATTATTTTTACCTTTATTAATAATACCATTATTTATTGAATAGTTATTTAAGTTTATAATATATCTAGCTTTTTTATTATTTATAGAGGATGCTATTGTCTTTCTGACTTTTTCAATGAAAAGATAATTATCTGATTTAATTCTAATTGGTTTGCCACTATTAATACTTATTTCTAAGCCATAAAAAGTTTTAGTATGTTGATAGATGTTATAGCCTAATAAAATAAAAATTGTAAATAAGTATATATCACCTAATATCATTATATCTCTATAGATATTACAGATTATTACCATTAATATAAAGCCATAGAACCATTGTTTTAAACCAAATAATAGTGAATGCTTAGGAAATACAAATGGTTCTATTGAAGAAATTGATGATAAATTAATAGTTGTTAAACCGATATTTAAAAGATTATTTGATATATTAATATCTCCACTACAATAAATATTATTATCCATACTAAATTACTCCCATTTCTTTTTTCCATATTTTACCATACGTTACTATTAACTGCAACTTATTTTTGATAAGGATGTAGCCAATATAAATTAATTACATATAATACTTTGAACTGAAAGGAGGATTTTAGTTTGAAAAAAACAATTATTTATATCGTTGTTATTTTAGTTATATTTGCTGTGGCTTGTGCTGTGTTATTTAACTTTAATAAGAAGGATGATGATGGTAAGGATTTAGAAACTGTACGACTTGCTGAGGTTGCTCATTCTATATTCTATGCTCCTATGTATGTAGCGATTGAAGAAGGTTATTTTGAGGAAGTTGGTATTGATATTGAACTTAGTCTTGCAAACGGTGCTGATAAAGTAAGTGCTGCTGTTCTATCAGGAGATGCTGATATTGGTTTTGCAGGAAGTGAAGCGACTATTTATGTGTATAATGGCGGTGAGAAAGATTATCTTAAGACTTTCGCTAGATTAACTCAAAAAGATGGTTCATTTATTGTAGCAAGAGAAGATATTAAAGATTTTACACTTGATGATTTAGTTGGTAAGACTATTATTGGTGGTAGAGCAGGACATCTCCTGTTAAACTTATAATGTTTTTCCCCAAGAATTAAAGGAAACCTATTAGGCTTCCTCAATTATTTTCTTTAATTTATTTATTTGTCTTTGCAATATGACACATAGTCTATATATTCTTTTATCAGAAATATGAGTAATGTGTTGATATTCATGAAGTAGGTTGTCAAAGCACTCTGGAATATCATCTAATTTAGATATATCTATTCTTTTTATATTTCTTACTACTTTAATAATTTCATCAAATGGTTTTACCTCGTAGAAAAATCTTCCATTTCCTGATACGATTACTTCATTTTCATCATAATAGGGAATATTTAAAGCCATACCATTATCAAATATAGGAGCGACATCTAACCATTTTAGAGTATTAACATCTCTTATAATACCAAAATTATTTAAGTGTCTATCTTCATTCATTATAAGAAAATCTAAGATATACATATTTTCTATTTTTTCCCTAGCATTAGAAATACCATTTTCCTCTAACTTTTTAATATACTCTTCATAGTCATCTGTATTATCATGCCTTTTCATATCATTTCTTATTTGATAAGCTGTAATAAGTTCGGTATCTTTAGTTATAAAACAAGGACATTTAGATACTACGGTATCTTTATAAACATCTAAGGTATAAGGGACATGATTAAAACCTAATCTATCACATATCATAGATGCTAAAACCTCATTAAATGGTTGTAATATTTCATTTTTATAACCACCTTTTAATAAATATCTTGTACCATCTTCAATTATCCAAGCTTTTTTTAACATACCATCAGTGGTATTGTTAGGTGTTATAAGAGAAGTTTCTTTTTTTATTATCTTACTATTAAGTGAAAGTGAGGCTTCTAAAAACTCTGCATAATCAAAATCATTATTAAAAAAGTTAATATCATCATACTTTATATCACTATCATAAGGCTTTAACCAATACTGGTCTGATAAAGATAAACCGAAAGCTTTATCTAATAATTCAGTTGGGGCACTTATATCTAGACGATGTAATAATAAATCTAATTTATCACGCCAATTAGGAATACCTCTTCCTCTAAACCACTCTGATAGATTTGTTCTGAATGGAGTATCATTTATATCATCTTTAATATAAAAACTCTTTAAAATATAAGGAGCATAATCAATATTTTTAACTTCTATAATTCTATCAAAAAACTTAGAAACTGTATTATATTCTGCAACTAATACTTCTGTATTTTTATTCATTAAAATACATTTCATAAGATACCACCTTCCCTCTTGTTAATATTTTACCATATTCCCCTATTTTTTTCATTAATATAGCTTAAATTTATAGTGAATTTCTATAGTTTTATCTTCACTTATAAGTATCTTATCAATTAAGTTTACTAGTAAGGCTCTAGTTGGTTTTTCTAAGGCTAGATATTCATTTATTTTATCTTTTCTTTCTTTATCAGTATCTACTTTATCAATATTTGCTATTTCTTTTTCAATAGATTCTATTCTTTTTTTCCAAGAGATTATTTCATCTTTGTATTTAATAGTTAGACGATTAAACATCTCTATATCAATATTACCATTTAACTTATCTTCATATACTTTGTCTATATAGGAGTTATTAATTTTAATCTTTTTTTCTAATATACTAATTTCATCTTGTTTTTTAACTTTACTATCATTTTTCTTTCTAGCTGCTTCTATCCTTTCTTTAAAATTAGTACTATCTACATACTCCTTACATAGTTTTTTTATTTCTTCTAAGATAATATTTTCTAGTTTTTTATAATTAAGACTATGTGGAGTACATAAACCATATTTAGAATGGGAAGTATAATAAGAACAATGTGTGTAGTATCTTTTACCATCACTACTTTTATTTATTCCTATTTTATGATTACACTCCCTACATACCATAAAACCAGAAAGTAACATAATATTATTACCCGTAGGTTTATTTTTATTTTTATTTTTCTTTAATAAAAGCACTACTGTATCAAATATTTTTTTATCAATAATCGCTTCATGAGTATTTTCTTTTATTATCCATTGTTCCTTAGGGGTTCTAATTTCTTTTTTGGACTTATAATTTATTTTTCTTCTTCTTCCTTGAGTCATATTACCAATATATGTTTCATTAGTAAGCATTTCTTCAATAGTCCTAGGACACCATAGGTTATAGGTAGGATTATTTATACCACGATTTAGATTAGCATAAACACTAGGGGTAGGAATATGTTCTTTTGAGAAGATATCTGCTATTTGTCTTGGACTTTTACCGGTGTATGCTAAAAGAAACATTTTTTTAATAATAGGTCTAACATTTTCATCAACTATTAGTTTATGCTTATCGCTAGGGTCTTTTAAATAACCATAAGGGGCTTTAAAACCTAAGAACTCTCCTTTTTCCTTTTTGGATCTCAAAACTTTTCTAATCTTTTTAGATGTATCTTTTAAATAGTAGTCATTAAACATTAACTTAAATTGTAAAAACTCTAAACCTGGTGTTTCATGGAGAGTATCTATATCATCGTTTATGGCAATATATCTTATACCTTTCTCAGGGAATATTCTTTCGATATATTCACCCATAGAGATATAATCTCTACC
>DVKQ01000073.1 GCA_018715925.1 Candidatus Onthousia faecipullorum | reverse complement strand
TCTATATTAGATACAATATTAATTAACTCATTATCTTTATAGCTAGAGTAATTATAGGTCTTAAAGATTTTTAAAGTACCAAAGGTAAGAGTTCCTGTTTTATCAAAGACAACAGTATCAATAGTTCTTGCTTTCTCTAATACTTCACTATTTCTTAAAAATAATCCTTTCTTAGCACAGATACCATTACTTACAACTACAACAAGTGGTACGGCAAGTCCTAAGGCACAAGGACAAACGACTACTAAGACTGTTACCATATGAATTAGGGATTCTTCTAGAGGTAGTCCTATAAGTATCTGAATTATAAATGTTAGAAAAGCGATTAATAAGATGACAGGAACAAAGATACCACTTACTTTGTCGGCAAGACGTTGTATTTTAGTCTTGGTATTAGTGGATTCTACTACTAGTTTAACTATTTCTGAGATAGTAGAGTCTCTTCCTATTTTCTTGGCAGTATATTCAATAAGTCCGTCATAACAAATGGAACCAGCGATAACAGTTGCACCTTTTTCTTTAAGGACAGGGGCACTTTCTCCTGTAATAAAACTTTCATTAACATAGGTTTTACCTTTAGTAATAGTACCATCAACAGCGATTTTCTCTCCGGCTTTACAAATTAGAGTATCCCCTACTTCTACTTCATCGATAGTTACTTTTAACTCTTTATCATTCCTTTTAACTATAGCATAACTTGGAGTTATCTCTACTAGTTTTCTAATAGCATCTTTAGTTTTATCTTTACTAGAATCTTCAATAATACGTCCTAGTTTAATAAAATAGATGACCATACAAGTAGATTCAAAATATAGATTATGGATGTAAGTATTATTTCCACCTAATATATTTATATAACTATAAAGACTATATAAAAAACTAAAGATAACGCTAAACATGACAAGAGTATCCATGTTAGGCATCTTATGAAGTAAATTCTTTATACCACTTTTAATAATGTCTAGTCCATAAATTAAATATACTAAAGTAATTATCAACAGAGTTGTGGATAAAATAAGAGGATATTTGTGATTAAGATAAGGTATACTTGGTAAATTTAACATCTCTCCCATAGAGATATACATCATAAAGATCATTAATAGTCCTAAAAGAATTAATTTTATCTTATCAGTTTTATTAGTAACTTTATCTTCTATTCCTTTAAACTCTCCTAGACTAGTAAATCCTGCTTCTTTAATAAATCTTTCAATATCTTTAACAGTTATATTTTCATAGTAAACAGTAGCGATAGATAGGACTAGATTAACAGTGGCGTCAGTTACTCCCTCTTGTTTATTTAGATACTTTTCAAGACCAGATGAACAGGCACTACAAGTCATTCCACCTATTTTTAAAACTATTTTTTTCATAATTAATCCTTCTTTACTCTTAATATTCTTAAAGCATTAATGATAGCGATAACTGAGACACCAACATCGGCGAATACTGCTGCCCACATTGTAGCAATACCTATGGCACTTAGTATTAAGACAAGTATTTTAACAGTAATAGCGAAGATAATATTCTCTTTTACTATTTGCATTGTCTTTTTACTTATCTTAATGGCGTTAGCAAGTTTAGAAGGTTCATCTGTCATAATTACGATATCTGCTGCTTCTATCGCGGCATCACTACCAAGTCCACCCATCGCAACTCCGATATCTGATAAGGCAAGAACAGGAGCATCATTAATACCATCTCCAATAAATACTAGTTTACCATATTCACTTTTCTCTTGCATTAAAGACTCTACTTTTTTAACTTTATCTTGAGGAAGTAGTTCGGCATAATACTTATCTAACTTTAATTCTTTTGAGACATTTTTACTAATTTCTTCTCTATCTCCTGTTAACATTACTATTTTCTTAACATTATTTTCTCTAAATTCTTTAACTGCTTTATAAGCATCTTCTTTTATCTTATCAGAGATTAGAATAGTACCAGCATATTTCTTATCAATAGCAATATAAATAATGGTTCCTATGTCATTACTCTTAATATAGTCGATGTTATATTCTTCCATTAATTTCTCATTACCTACTAACACTTCTTTAGACTCTACTTTGGCGATTACACCCATACCTTTAAGTTCTTTCGTTTTAGTAACTAGTTTTTCATTTATATCTTTACCATAAGCTTCTTTTATAGATAAGGCAATAGGATGATTAGAGTAATTTTCAGCATAACTTGTATATCTTAATAAGTCTTCATCGGAATAACCTACAGCATCTACTTTTTGAACTTTAAATATTCCTTCTGTTAGAGTTCCTGTCTTATCACATACAATTATTTCTGTGTTGGCAAGAGCTTCTAGATAGTTACTACCCTTTACTAAGACACCTATTTTAGATGAGGCACCGATTCCACCAAAGAAACTTAAGGGAATTGATATTACTAAAGCACAAGGGCATGAGACTACTAAAAATGATAGGGCTCTATAAATCCATGTCTTAAAAGTAGTATCTAATATTAAAGGAGGAATAAAGGCAAGAAGAATAGCGATTATTACAACTATTGGAGTGTAATATTTGGCAAATTTACTGATAAAGTTTTCGGATTTAGATTTTCTACTACTAGCATTTTCTACTAAGTCTAAGATTTTACTAACAGTAGATTCACCAAATTCTTTAGTTACTTTTACCTTTAATATTCCTTCATTATTAATACAACCACTTAATACTTCATCACCTTCAGTTACACTTCTTGGCATAGACTCTCCTGTTAATGCAAGGGTATTAAGAAGAGAACTTCCCTCTACTACCACTCCGTCTATTGGTATTTTTTCTCCTGGTTTTATTAAGATAATTTCTCCAATATTAACATCATTAGGATTTACCTTTTCTATTTCTTCATTACGATAAACATTTGCATAATCTGGTCTTATATCCATTAAAGCAGCGACAGATTTTCTTGATTTATCAACAGCATAACTTTGGAATAGTTCTCCTACCTGATAGAAGAGCATTACAGCGACTGCTTCGGGAAACTCTCCTATAAAGAAGGCTCCTATGGTAGCGATAGTCATTAGAAAGTTTTCATCAAATACTTTTCCTCTTGCAATGTTTCTTAAGGCTTTTAAGACAATATCATAACCTACTATTAGATAAGAGATAATAAACAAGATGTTATTAATAATAGTATTATCAAGTTTTAGAATAAATGCTAATACTAGTAAGATAAAAGAGATAATAATTCTAATTAATTTCTTCTTCATCTTTTTAGTCATAACTATACCTCCTCAATAGTAACATCAGGCTCTTCTCTTTTTATAGTTTTCTTAATTTGTTTTAGAGCATTATTAAGATTATCTTCACTACAACTAAAGTTGAGTCTTTCCATCATAAAACTAATAGAGACATTTTCTATTAAGTCAATCTTTCTTAGTGACTCTTCTAATTCGTTAGCACAGTTAGCACAATCTAATCCTTCTATTTTAAATTTATAATCTTTCATATTCTTTCCTTCTTTCTATCCTTTATGATTAATATGTTCTAGTCCTATTTCAAACAGTTTAACAATATGGTCATCATCTAGAGTGTAATATACTTCTTTACCACTTCTTCGACATTTAACTATTCCACTTCTTCTTAGAGTTGCTAATTGATGAGAAACACTTGACTTAGTCATATTTAAGACATTTGCTAAGTCACAGACACACATTTCATCTTGATCAAGTGCAAAGAGTATTCTACATCTTGTTGTATCTCCTATTAGTTTAAACAAGTCTGCTAGATGATTAAACGTGTTTTCATCTGGCATTTTATTTAACACTTTATCCACTGCTTCTTTATGAATAATATTACAATCACATGAAAATTCATTTCTAGACATATCATCACTTCCTATTTATATTATATGCTTATAGTTGAATATTTGCTCAACTATTTACATTATAGTTGAATAGTTATCCAATTGTCAAGATTATTTAATTTATTTTCTTGCATGTCTTATTAGTCAGTGATACAATTCTTTAAACAGAGGTGAATTTATGAAGCGATATAAACAAAGTGAAATAGAAGAAATTGCAACTATTCTTAAAAACGATGGTGTTATTAGTGTACCTACTGATACTGTTTATGGAATATGTGCTAGAATTAATTCTAGTAAGGCTTATCTTAAGTTAGTTAGTGTTAAAAATCGTCCTTCTGATAAGTCTTTTCCTGTTCTTTGCAAAGATTTAGAACAGATTGAAAGTATTGCTATTGTTGATGAGAGAGTTCTTAAGTTAATTAAAGCTTTTATGCCGGGTCCTCTTACTTTAGTATTAAATAAAAGACTTGATGCCTTTTCATATATCAATAATGCTGGTGCAAGAGAAACAGATGAGCTTGCTGTTAGGATGATTCCATCTAAATTCTTAAATGAATTAATAGAAAAAGTTGGCAGTCCTTTGTTTTTAACGAGTGCTAATAAGTCGGGGATGGATGTATGTAGAAGTTTAGATGAAATAGAAGAAGAATGCCCCACTCTTGATGGTATGGTTATTGGTGATGTTTCTTTTGGAGAAGCTAGCACGATAGTTGACCTTACCAGTGATGATATAAAGATTCAAAGACAAGGACCTATTAGTGAAGATGAGATTATGAAAGTTCTAAAATTTTATAATATGACAATATAACAAAATGGTTACAATAATATAAAAAGATAATTGACTAAATCATTAAATTATTGTATAATATGTCCATATTTAGAGGGGGATTACAATGTGGAAAATATAGCTTTTAATGAAATAATATCTTTTGATGAAAATAGTGAATTTAAAAGAATTAATGAAGCAAGTGCAGTTGAGTATTTTTTTACTTGTAGTGATGATTCTATAAAAAAATCTTTTTTAGATAAGTTTGCTATCTATATAAAGAAAGGCTTAGAAGCAAGAGGATTTACTACTATTAATATGGAAGACTTGATGTTTATTATCTATAATTTATATGATGATCCTTTTCCATTGCTAGGTAATTTTAATCAATTAATTGAAGATATTAGTTCTGATATTTGTGAAAAATATTATAAAGTAAATTTTTCTAATATAGATACCAAGAAAAATATAAAAAACTACTTTGCAATAATTGATGAGATAATATCTGATGTTAGAGATTTCCATACTTATAGGGATTTTATTATATCTAGAGAATTAAAAAAGAAATTAACTATGTATAGAGATGATATAGAATTTGCAAAAAGAAAAGAGGCTTTTCTTAATAGATATGGAGATATAGATGATGAAAAGTTGAAAAAAGCATTTGATTACTATGTATCAAAAAAATATGGTTGGAAAAAAGATAACGGAGGATTCCTTAAGGGTGAAGGTAATGGTGGAAATAGATGTAATCGTTATGAAATATATCGTTATGCTTATACCTATTCTTTGAAGATCTTTAGTGATGAAAAAACAAGGAGCTTATTTCAGCTATATGGTAGTAAATATATAGTTGCAATTCTTGAAAGTTATGATTTAAATGACATTTTAAGTGTTAAAAGAGGATTTGCTTCTAATCTTTATAATACTAATACTTACGATTTGTCTTTTACTATTTTTGGTACTGGTAAATATCAAGATGTTTTAAAAGAATTATTTGGTAAAGTTAATCGTTCTTTTGAGAATGATTTTGAACAAGTTATTTTAAAATATAATCAATATAAAAACTATGAAATTCAAACTATAATTGATGAAGTAGATTTTCCTAGATTTCTTGAAAGTAATTGTAAAAGTATTAAGGATTATTGTGATAGTAAAGGAATAGATATCTCTTTGTTTAAAAAAGCTTTAGGTTATTTAAGTGATGAAGTTATGATAAAACAAATAGAAAAAAAGAAACAGCAGCTATCAAGTACTCGTTTTGCAGTTATAAATAGTAAAGTAGATAAAATTGTTGATTATATGATTAATGGAGTTCCTTTAGATGATAATACAACTCGTGAGTTCGATTATTTAGATTATAAATTAATGACTAAATTAGAACTTGATGAATTTAAAAATCTTGTATGTATTAATGGAAATACTAAAGGTAATGCTGATATTGTTAGAGTTGTTAGTAGATTTATAGGCAAAAATAAAAACGGTCGAAAAACTAATATTCGTTCAATATTAGATGCTAAAAATATAATTGGATATGGAACTGATAAAGAGCATGAAATTACTGATGAAGAAAAACTTGCTACTATTGAGTATTTAAAGCAACATCATTTAGTTTCTAAAAATGGTGTAATTGATTCTAAAGTTTATAATTTAGCAATAAAAAGATATCTTGCTGGTACTTTATTCACAGAAGAAGAGAAAGATAAAATTAAAAATAAATCTTAAGTATTAAATCACTTCTTTTATTAATATAGATTAATGAGGAGTGATTTTTTATGTGTTCTTATAATGTTTTATATGAATATGATAAATTTATTGGTGAAGATGAGTTAAAAAAAATAATTAATGATAAGTTATATAGAATTTTTACTACTCTTGAGATGAGTTTAGAATGAAAGATGTCTTTAGAGTAGCAATTTATTTAAGACTTTCTATTGAAGATAAAGATAAGTTAAATAGATTAGACGATAGTGAATCTATCAAAAATCAAAGACATATGTTAATGGAGGTTGTTAATAATAATCCTAGTTATAATTTAGTGGGTGAATACTGTGATGAAGATTTATCTGGTGCAGGTACTTTTAGACCAGAGTTTGAAAGATTAATTAATGACTGTGAAAATGGTAAGATTGATATTGTTTTATGTAAGAGTCAATCTAGGTTTTCAAGGGATATGGAGATTGTAGAGAGATATATTAATAATAAGTTTAAAGAGTGGAATGTTAGATTTATTAGTTTATCTGATAATGCTGATACAGAAAATCCTGGTAATAAGAAGTCTAGACAGATTAATGGTCTTGTTAATGAATGGTATTTAGAGGATGTTTCTAATAATATTAGAAGTGCTTTTAATTCTAAGATGAAACAAGGTGAGTTTATTTCCCCTTTCGCACCTTTTGGTTATTTAGTAGATAGTTCTGATAATAATAAATTAGTTGTTGATAAAGTGGCTTGTATAGTTGTTAAAGATATCTTTAATCTTTATTTAAAGGGCTATGGCTACTCTGCTATTGCAAAATACTTAAATGATAAAAATATACCTAGTCCTTCTTTATACAAATATAGACAGGGAATTAAATTAAATGTTGTTAGTAATAAAAAAAGAGATGAGATTAAATGGAATAGCAATGCTATTAAGACGATACTTAAAAATGAAGTTTATTTAGGTAAGCTTGTTCAAGGTAAAAGAACTACTGTTAGTTATAAGAATCATAAAATTATTAATAAAGATAAGAGTCTATGGATAAGTTATCCTAATACTCATGAAGCGATTATTGATAAAGATACTTTTGATAAAGTACAAAGGGAGATGAAAAATAGGACTAAGCCTAGAGGGAGTAGTACTGTTCATTTGTTTTCTGGTAAAGTTTTTTGTTTATGTTGTAGTCATTATTTAAGAAAGAAAAACTCTTCAAAGCATGAGTATTTAGTATGCTCTAATAATAATATCTGCTCTAATAAGTCATCTATTAGATATGATAAACTAGAGAATATTGTCCTTCTTGAGATTAATAAACTATTAAATAAATTTTATGATGAAGAGTTATTAAAAAAAAAGGTAAATAAAAAATATAAGGAAGTATATAAAGAAAAGATAGAGTCTTTAGAAAGTGAGTTAGTTAATATTAATAGAAAAATAGATGAATCTAAAAATTATTTAAAGAACCTTTATGAAGATAAGGTAAATGGTGTTATTTCTCTAGAGATGTTTAAGACTTTAGTAAGTAGTTATGAAGATAATAAGGATAGATACTCTAAACAGTTAAATGATATTAATAAAAAGATTATTATTTATAAAGAGAATATTAAAGGTTTTGATGAGAAGATAATATCTAGATATAAAAAGCTAGATAATCTTAATAGAGTCATTGTTAATGAGTTTATAGATAAGATTTATGTAGGTGAAATTAGAGATAATATTAGAAATATAAAAATAAAGTGGAATTTTTGAAGAAAAAAATAGTTTAATTGTATATTATATTAATAGAGATGGTAAAAAGTAAACGTGATAGATGTCGCGTTTTTTAGTTGTATTTAGTTAATGTTTTTCACTAGTTATATGAAAATACTAGGGAACTTGGCTGTAACTAGTTATAACTGAAACAATTACTATTTTAGAAGAAAGTCAGCTGTCCGAAAAAATCGGACAACTAAAATTAAAATAATTGATAGTAAATTTTAAGTCTAATCGAATCTGTTCTTGATTTAAAGTTGAACTTTTTAAAATGAGATTAGCATAATTAGTAAAAAAGAAAGGAAGAAAAAATATGAAACAAGATAAATTAGAAACAATTACCAAATTATTTGAAGGAAAGGAAATTAGAAGTGTTTGGAATAATAAAGAAGAGGAATATTATTTTAGTGTTGTTGATGTAATAAATGCTTTGGCAAATCCAAAAGATGCTAGGAAGTATTGGTCAGTATTAAAAACTAGATTAAAAAAAGAAGGTAGTGAAGTGACTACAAATTGTAGTCAGTTCAAAATGTTAGCACCTGATGGAAAAATGAGACTAAGAGATGCTATGAAAACAAGTGATATTTTAAGATTAATAGAGTCAGTTCCTAGTCCTAAAGCTGAACCTTTTAAAATGTGGTTAGCAGGATTAGGGAAAGAAAGAATTGATGAAGTTTTTGATCCCGAGATTGCTATTAAAAGAGCGATTAATTATTATCGTAATCGTGGTTATGATGATAAATGGATTAAAGCTAGATTAAATGGGATATTAGATAGAAATAAATTAACTGATTTATGGAAACAAAGTGGTATTAATGAAGGTTATGAGTATGCAATACTTACTAACGATATCTATAGAGAATGGTCTGGTATGACTGCTAAAGAATACAAAGAATTTAAAGGCCTTAGAAAAGAGTCTTTAAGAGATAATATGAGTGATATCGAAGTATTACTTGCAGATATAGGTGAGATTACAACTCGTGAGCTTGCTAAAAAGCATAAACCTTATGGATTAAGTGAAAATAGAAAAATTGCTAAAGCAGGGGGAGAAGTTGCTAGTAATACGAGAAAAGATATAGAAGAAAAACTTGGAGAGAATGTTATTAGTAAAAATAATAATCTTAATTATCAATATATAGATGATAATAAAAAGTTAGAAAGTACTGTGTCTTAACAACATTCATCCAGTCGCTCTAATCAGGACACTTGCTACTAAACCTGATATATTACTTTTAGATGAACCATTTTCTGCACTAGATGCAATGACTAGGGTAATGCTTGCAGATGATGTTTATAAGATGGTTAAAGACTTAGGTAAAACTGCTATTATGGTAACTCATGATTTATCAGAAGCTTTGAGCGTAGGTGATAAAGTTGTTGTACTTACGAAAAGACCTTGTGTTGTTAAAAAGATTTATGATATTAATTATAAGAATCGCTCTACTCCATTTAATAATAGAAAAGAAAAAGAATTTAATTACTATTATGAAAAGATATGGAGAGATTTAGATGTCAAACTATAGTGATGAACATAAAGAATTTCTTAAGAAGAAGAAAAAAGAGAAAATTATTGTTATTAGTTTTCAGATATTAATATTACTAGTGTTCATTTTAGGATGGGAACTATTAGCAAGATTTAATCTTATTAATACTTTTCTTTTATCTAGTCCTAGTCTAGTACTTAAAACTTTAGGAAGTCTATTCACTAATAATGATTTATTAGTACATATAGGTATTACTTTATATGAGACTGTAGTTAGCTTTTTAGTAGTTACAATTATTTCCTTGTTAGTCTCTACTCTATTTTGGTTTTCTAAGAGGTTAGCAAAGATACTTGATCCTTATTTAACTGTTTTAAATTCGCTACCTAAAGTGGCTCTTGGGCCTTTAATTATTATCTGGGTAGGAGCTAGTACTAATTCTATTATCTTTATGGCTTTATTAATCTCTTTATTC
The DNA here is from genome assembly GCA_018715925.1 of Candidatus Onthousia faecipullorum. GTDB lineage: Bacteria > Bacillota_I > Bacilli_A > RF39 > UBA660 > Onthousia > Onthousia faecipullorum. The sequence continues at coordinate 3,502 of DVKQ01000073.1, read as the reverse complement.
TTGTCTATTATAAATGTTTATCATAATTTTAAAGAAACTGATAATAACTATATTACTTTACTTAGAAGTTTAGGAGCTAGTAAGTTACAGATATTTATGAAAGCAGTTATACCATCTAATCTATCTAATATTATTAATAATCTCAAAATTAATGTGAGCATGTGCTATATAGGGCTATAAGACATATGGAGAAAAAACACTATATTTTTTATGTTAGTTCTCACTAACATTCCAGTATATTTTTAAAGTATTACCATCAACAACTATTTTATCTAGTAGTCCTTCAATGATGGTTCTTTTTTCTTTAAATTCTAAGTGAGTCCATACTTTACTTAGATTTTTTATTTCTTCATAACTTTTTTTCGTCTGTTCTTTTTCTTTTATATCTTCCAGCTCTTTTGTTATATTTGTCTTTTCTTCTATTAGCTTTTCTAATTCTATCTTTATTTCAGTCTTAGCAATATCTTCTGATAATAATTGAATTAAGTTTTCTATTTTCTTGACGGTTTTTTCTAATCTGATTTTTAGTTCATCTTCCAAATTTGTCTTTGATAAATGAAATGTTTCTCTAAACAAATTTTCATCTAAAGACATCGCAAATAACTGTTCTAAAAAGGCATCTTCAATTTCAAAACTATCAAGTCTTAAATTATTACAGTTTGGATCTTTTACTAATTTAGGTTTGCTTTTCTGTTGTGAATAGCAGTAACAAATAATTCTTTGTCCCCATTTTTGATAACGATATTTGGCACCACATTTCGCGCAGTATATCTTTCCTGATAATAAGTAATGACTAGCATGTTGATTCCTACTTCGAGATTTTTCTATTATTTGTAATTGTTCATATTCTTCTTCACTAATAATCGCTTCATGTCTTCCATCATAAAGCTCTCCTTTGTAAGGTATTTTTCCTAAATTAGTTTTAGCATTTAATATTCCTTGAATCCACGCTTCATCATATCCAGTTACTTTAGATAATTCATGATAACTATATCCTTGTAATCTCAAAGTTTTCATTAAATCAAAAATAACTTTTCTTTCTTGATTAACTACTAAAGTTCCTGTTTTTTTATCATAGTCATAAGCGAAAGGAGTTTTACCACCACCTCGCCAAAAACCATCTTCAGCACGTTTTTTAAGACCAATTCTAGTTCTTTCTAAAATTGTTTCTCTTTCTAGTTGGGCAAAGACAGAAAGTATTCCTATCATAGCTTTTCCAAAAGGAGAAGTAGTATCAAATCTTTCCCTAATAGAAATAAAACCTACATTGTTTTTATTAAACACTTCTTCGATTAAAAAGAGGGTATCTTTTTGACTTCGTGATAATCTATCTAATTTAAAGACTAACACCATATCAATCTTACCAGATTCACAGTGTTTAATTAGTTTTTGAATCGCAGGTCTTTCTAAATTCTTGCCACTAAATCCAGGATCCATATATACTTCATAATCATCCCATCCTTGACTCTTTAAATAGCTTTCTAAAAACTCTATTTGAGCTTCTATAGAATAGCCTTCTACTTGAGAATCAGTTGAAACACGAACATAAAGAGCTTTCATTTTTTTTACTACTGCTTTTATATGATTAATAACTTGTACCTCCTTTTATAAAAGCATTTTTTGTAAAAAAACTTGCAACTACATAATAACATTTTTATACAAAAAATAAAATGCTTATAGTTTAGCTTATGCTTCTTTCATATATTTCTTTAATAGTGTATATAGTAAAGAAAAAGTTAAAGTAACATTCTTAGGTTCTAATCTTTTTCCATCCTTATCATAATTTTCTACTCGTAATACTGCCATTAGTATCACCTCGTTTAATTATATTTTTTTAAGACACAAAAAAACACATTAAAATTTTTCAATGTGCTAGATACTCCTAAAAAGATATTATTTTTTTAAACAATACTACTTATAAAAGATGGTATATTTTAAAACTATCAAGCATGGTGCTTACACACCCTAAGCTTGTTAGGGAATATCCCTAAGACCCACTAAATAGTCTCCGACAGTTTAGAAAATTTATTCAATAAAATATAAAACCACGCTCCTTTCTTATAAGAGAATTTAAAGAAAGATAAGAAAAAAGAGAGATAAAATATCTCTCAAAATAGCCTTCTTTATAATTACCCTATAATATTATTTTACCACGTTTTTTTAGGAACGTAAATGGCATGGTCTATGATTACTAATATATAATTATATGTTCATAATTTTATTGTTCTATTTCATATAATCTTTTATACATTTCACATGTATTCATTAATTCATCATGTGTTCCTTCAGCCATAATCTTATGATTCTGTAAAAAATAAATCTTATCTGCATTCACAATTGTACTTAATCTATGTGCAACTATTATAATGGTATGATCTTTAGATAATGTTTTCATAATGTTTTTTATTTTTTCTTGATTTTTATTATCAAGGGCACTTGTCGCCTCATCAAATAATATTATTTTTGACCTCTTTATTAAAGCTCTAGCTATGGCGATTCTTTGCTTTTGACCACCACTTAATACTACTCCATTTTCACCTACAAAAGTATCATATTTATCATCCATTTTCATGATATCATTATGTATTTGAGCTTGCTTACATACAGAAATTATATCTTCATCACTAGCGCTTGGATTAGCAAGTCTTATATTATCTTTAATTGACAAATTAAAAATATAAGGCATTTGCGAAACAATAGAAATATTATTTTTGATACTACTTTCATCTAAATTATCAATATCTTCATTATCAATAAATATTTTGCCACTATCTACTTTATAACTTTTGTTAATTAATTTAAGTATAGTAGACTTTCCTTCACCACTTTCTCCTGTAATAGCAACCATCTTATTTGGCATTATCTCAAAATTTAAATTATTGAATAAAATAGAGTCATTGTATGAAAAACAAACATTTTCAAATCTTATTCTTCCATCTAATTTGTTTATAGACTTAGTGCCAAAATTTTCTTTTGAAAAATTATTATAATTAATAACATCAAACACGCGAACAGCAGAAATTTTACCATCAGCAAGTTTTTCTCTTATTTCAGATACATAATCAATCAATGTTAAAACTTTATTTTTATATAAAAATACAACTAAAAACGAGCTAATAGTCAACATATCATGCGTTATGAAATAAACACAAATAATTATAAAACATAAATCTAAAACATGCTGAAATGCTTTAATCCATCTATTCCAAGTTCTTCTCGTATCTATGTTTTTTATTTCTGATTGAATTGTGTCTATCTGTTTTTGGTTAATATCTTCTAAAAAAACAGATTTTAAATTAAGATTTTTTACATCTCTTATTCCTCTTACTAAGTCAGTATATAATCCAACCAAGTTTTCATCATTTTCTTTATATATATTTCTTGTTTTTTTATAATAATATAGCTTCTTAGTTGATAAGATATAGGTTAAAATAATGTTTAAAATTAAAAATAATCCAAGATAAAAATTAATAAATAAAACATAAACAATAAAACTAACATT
>DVKQ01000072.1 GCA_018715925.1 Candidatus Onthousia faecipullorum | reverse complement strand
CACCTCCTTTCCGGAAGTGTATTTTAGGACATTTTGTTTTGTAAATCAATTTTTTTTACTAATTTTTATAATAGGACATTTTGTTTTGTAAACGAAAGTACAAAAGCGGACATTTTGAAAAAAAAGTCACAAGCAATGGTAAAATAATTTACTAATTGCTTTTTTTCTGTTATAATTTTTCTAGAATAGGAAGTGGTGCTTTTGGCAAACTTGGAGCTTTTTAAAGAATTAGAAGACAATAAAGATGAGTTAAATAATTTTCTTAATACATCTAGCAAGACTATTTTAGACGAACATATAACAGTAGAATTAACTTTAATTAATCAACTACTAGGACATTTTAGAAGTCTTTTAGTAAGAGCACAAGATATTATTTCTAAAGAAATACTAGAAGAGTATAGCAACTATCAAAAAGATATTTCTAGCCAATTAGACTCTTTAAATAAAGAAAATAATGGCAATAACAAATTAAACTCTCTTACTACCATATATAATATTCTAAACAACTATTATCAAGAGTTAAATAATAAAGTTCTAGATGGTTTATCTAATAGTAATGTTACTGATTATAATACTTTACTAAGAAAAGCTAATCTTAAGATAGTAGAATTAAATAATAATAATATTTCTATAGAAGATATAGAATCGATAATACCTCTTTATAATGAAGTAAATACTACTAAAGATATAAATAAATTAAAAGAGTTTCTTTCTGATTTAGATTCTCTTTTAATCAACAATAACTCTTCACTTAATCAAAAACAAGGGGAAGTTAATGAAAGAGTTTTCTCTCTTTTTGCCAAAATAAATGATCAAATAATAGATTCATCTTATCTAAATATTAATAATTTAGTCTATGCCTTATATACCCTTGAAGATAGTAGTAAGTATTATGCAATTATAAAAAACAAAGAAGAAATTGAAATATTAGATCAAAGCTTTAGTAATTTACCTTGCTTGTTCTTAACTAAAGATAATATCATAGATACATGTAAAATAATTATTAAAAATGCTAGTATATATTATGACTTAAATGAATATATGCGTTATATAGAAAAAAGTTATAAGAATAATATAACTAAAGAAATAGATGAGATAATTTTAAAATATAAAACCAGATTACAAGAATTAGAAAGTATAATTAAAGTACAATTAGATTTTATTGATGATATCGCTTTACTTGTAAATAATAAACCTTGTAATAAATATCCTAATGTTACTTATAACGGTGTAAGTAAAGATGAGTTTTTTTCTAATTATAATTTAGAGAAAGATTCTAGATTACAAGAAATAGAACGTCTTATTATAGAAGTATTATTAAATCCTGATATTAAGAGTGAATTTAATACTAAAAATATCTTAAAGACCTTATATGATTCTAATACTATAAGTAATTTATTATCTAGTAATTATATATCCAATAATATAAAACCGAATCTAAATAAAGAAGATATAATATCTAAAAATATTGATACAACTAGTAATATTAAGACTAATTCTTTAAAAATAAAAGACTACTTAGAAAGCAGAATTAACGAATTAGATTTACTCTCTAGTAGTCCTAAAATAAATGTAACTATTACTAAAAGTGATAATGCTTTATTTAAAGATATTAATACTATTTTAGATCTTCATACGGCTATTGTAATATGTGATAAAGTATATAAAAAAGGCCAAGGAGCTTATGCTGTTATAGATTACTTAAAAACAGGTAATACTTTAAAGTTTACTTCTAAATATAAAGCAAGAGACTTAGCTAGTACCGTTAATAGAAATTTGTATTTAAAATTATTACTTGAAAATATTTTTAAGAGATACTTATATTTAAAAAATGATAATAACAACTTAAATAGCTTTGTAGAAAGTATTTTAACTAATAACTTTATAAACAGTAAAGAAATAGTAAAATCTTTATTAGAAAATGAACAATTATTAATTGATTCTATTAATAACTTTGATTATGAATATTTAGATAGTACTTCTTTTAAATTTAATAAAATAGAGGAGTTATTAAATAATAAAGAAGATTTAAGAATTTTGGCAATTAATAAAATTTTAGAAGATATTAAAAGAACAGAAAAATTAATTGATTAAAAAAATCATAAATTTTCGTTGATATTAAAGGGTTTTATCGCATTTACGAAAACTCGTACTTGTAACTTTTTAAGTTTTATTATATATTGGTATTGGGAAAGAAATTTCCTAGTCATCTAACTCTCTTTACCATCTTATTTTGTTTTAAGTCGCCCAAATTAAACAAAAAAGAAGAGTTTAGATGACTCTTTTTTATGTTAATTTATTAATTTTTCTATATATCTTAGCACTTTCAAACATAACTTTATCTTCATCTTTTAAAGTGTCTTTTAATTCTTCAAAATAAGGTTTAGAATTATCACAACTCAAATAACTATATAAAAGATTAAAAACTTCTTTATTATCTTTAAACAAACTAAATATACTATTAACATCGTTTGTTCTATAATGTATTATTTCTTCTAAATTTATACTATAAATTAAAGATAAATTAGTTAAAGCTTGTTTTAACTTATCAGTATTATAACTAGTTCTTATTATTTTTCCATTTATAGTTAATTCATAATGACTTTCTGCTTTCTTAGGACTATTCTTTGTCGCTCCATCAAAATCTATTAAATGTCCTCCTTCTTTATCAATAAGACTATTAGATAAAGCGATATCATTTAATAAGTAACCTTTATTATGTAATTCTTTTAACTGATTAGTACAATCTATAGATGCTTTTAACTTTTCTTCATGAGAAAACATATCTCTATTAATAACATAACTGAAAGTATAAGAGTGATTATAATAATACATAATAAAGCCTTGTAATTTATTATCTACCTTATATTCATCAATAGGATAACCACTTCCCTCAATTTCTTTTTCATTTACTAATTCCTTTATGATAGATTCTTTTTCTAAAGATAAGTTATTAATTACTTTAATAACTGTTCCATTAGGAAGAGTCTTATGAGTAGCAAGATAACCAAAAGCTCCTTCCATATTAGGTATCTTTTTAACAAAGCATGATTCTCTAAAACTTATATTCATAAATATCCCCTTTTCTAAAAGTACTATATAAAATGTTACTACTCAGCCCTAAAATAACGAATTTTAAGTAATTCGTTATTTTTGTATGGTAAAACTAGGCAAATAAAATCTTACCTTCAAATATTTGCCCTATACTTTTATAAACATCTTGTTTTCTTAGTTTA
>DVKQ01000071.1 GCA_018715925.1 Candidatus Onthousia faecipullorum | reverse complement strand
CTACTTAGTTTTTCTCCTATTACTACTCCTTCACTTGATACTACTTCTACTTTGTATTGATGTGTTCCAAGACTTAAATCACTTACATCTACACTTCCTTCATAACCTGGTGTCTTATTCTTTTCTCTTCCTCCATATCCTTCTATTGCATTTAAGACATCTTCTCTTTCTACTCTTTTTATTAAATCATCTTCTATTTCTTTTCCATCTATTAATATTCTTACTTTATGATTTTCATCTTCACTCATTACCCATCCTCTAAAATGTAATTCTCCCATTACTGGTTGATTACTATATGGACTATCTATTTCTAGCATTGTAGTAAATTGTGATGCATTTACTTGATAAAATGTTTTAAAAATTAAAATTGATAAAACAAGTACTATAACATATCCAAACTTTTTCATAAAACAAATACCTCCAACCTTTTTGTTATTATAATTATAACAAATACTTTACCATAAAATCTACATACTATTTCAAATATTTCATTAATTCTTCTGTAACAACTTTATACCCCTCTTCATTTAAATGCAGACCATCTCTTGTATACTTCTTATCTAATAAGCCTTCATCATTAACTAACTTTTTATGTAAATCAATATATGTTATATTTTGCTCTTCAGCATACTTTTTTATCTTATTATTGATCTCATTAATATCTTGATTATTTCTCAATTCAACAACTTTTTTATTAATTTTTTCATTAACTGGATAAACACTTTCTAAATATATCTCTGCTTCTTTTCGATTTTTTTCAATTTTCTCTATAATTTTCTTTATATTATCAACTACCTCATCGACACTTTTCTCATCTCTTAAATCATTAGTACCTATCAAAAGAAATACTTTAGAAGGATTATAATCATAAACTCTTTCTTTCATATCATTTAAAATATCTTCTGTAGTATTACCTGATATTCCACTATTCACAACCGGCATGTTAGGAAAATATTTATCTAAATCATAGAATTCCGTAATTGAATCGCCTAAAAATAAATAGTTATTATAATTATCTGTCATAGTTTTTATTTCTTTATCATAACTGCTCTTTTCTTCTTTTAAACTATTATTTAATTTATTGATAGAACTATTTTTACTATTAATTACTAGTAATAAAACACTGTTTAAAACTATACTAACTACTAATATTAATACTAATAACTGTTTTTTATTATCTTTTTTAGATAGTACAGAATTGTTTTTATAGTATATATTTTTATTTTTCTCAATTCTTGTACTATATTTTTTCTTTTTTCTTTTCTTAGAAGTCTTATTACTCATCAACATCCCCTCTTTACATCAATATGAGTATAACATCAAATCAAACTACTGAAAAGTGAAAAGAAAAAACTTGACATATTTTACCAATCAAAAACTAGTAATTTATTTTTTCTTTATATTTAATTTATCACCTAATAATTTATCTGCCTCTTCTACAATATTAGGATCCCAACCTGCTTGTGGAAAAAAGGTTAATTCCCCAAAATATATTTTATTATTAGCACAATACAAATCAACTCTCACAAAAGGAAATCCCTCTGACAATTTAGATGCTATTTCAAACATTTCTTTTATTCGTTTAGGTTTAGGATAATAAGTATTAGGAGCATCATTTAAAGAGGACTTATTATATTTCTTTAAATTCCAATCCCTATCAAAAAATCTAAACTTAGTATGTCCACTTTTCCTATCGGTGCAAACCATAACACTATCAACAATCCCATCAAAACACATAAATTTGTAATCATCAAAACTATTAGTTGCCTTATCACACATATATTTTTCAATAATTATTTTAGGATTTACTTTCTTATAAGGCTTTTCTCTCCATTGATAATAATAATTTTTAGACATATGATAATTAATCTTTTCTTTAGCAGCATTTATATCTAACTTATTTTTATCTTCACAAATAATATAACTACCACTATCATGATTACATTTCATAACAAACTGATTTGGCAATTTATTAAAATCAATATCATCAAATTTATCATATACACCAATTAAAGGAATTAAATACTTTTTACCAATCCTGTCTTTAACGTAACTTCTAACAGCATACTTATCTACTACTTGAGACATAATAGGAACATAATAATTCAATTTTAACCAATTGAGTTTTTCTTGAAAAGTTTTTGGATTATGCAAATTTAATTTTTTTCCCATAAATTTATAATAATAATGTTTAATAAAGAAACTACTTGGAATAAAATTTCTAAATTTACTTTCATAAATATCCATAAATTAACTCCTTCTCTGATAAATTTTTATTTTTTGATCTAAAATTTTTCCATTTCCAATAATTGTAGCATTTTTCAAAACTTCATTATCTTTCTCCAAAACTAAATCATTTATATATTCAGTTATGGTTTTAGAACACTCTAGACTAAATGTTTGATAGAATATACTTGGTGTATGATCTACTGCATAATGAATAATATTATCTACTAAATATATAGGATTATCTATAGTTGTAGGATGACTAGTCTCTATCGCACCTTTTTCATCACAACTCACATCAATAATCATACTACCTTTTTTCATTTTTTTAATATCTTCTCGGTATATTATATGGTCCCTTCTTTTTACATCCCACAAAACACAATTAACGATTAAATCATATTTATATAAATTCTCCCTTAATAATTCCTCTAAATCTCTTGTGTATATATCTACACTAACTCCTAATTTTGATAAAGCCTTATATGCACCATGAGCAGTATTACCATTCCCTATAATAACAGCATTTAGATTATCAGGAAGTCTTCCTAAATAATTAATTGCATTATAACAAGCCGCTTCTCCTGCTAAAATATTATTTTTATAAAAAATATGCCTATTTTTATAAAACATATCTTCAAAAGCAATAACAGTTATTTTTTTGTTTAATAATAAATCTGTTAACTTTTTATTTTTAACAGCATGCACCCATCCAAAAATAATTTGTTTTTCTTTTAATTTATCTAAATAATTAGCATCTCCAATTTTAGGATCACAAATTATATCTTGCTTTAATACCTCATCAAAAGAAACAACATTACACCCAACTTTTTCAAATTCACTATCAGAAATTCCTAATATTTTTCCATAGACTTTTTCAAAATATAAACAATCTTTTTCTTTTATTTTTTCTATATCTTTAGGTAATAAAACTCTTCTTTTCTCATTTTCCTTAACAGGAATTACAAAACCAACTGTTTTCATTTTACTCCTCCAACTGCATAATTCTGCCAATGATATATCATTATAATAACTAAATATCTAATAATTTTCAACAATAATATTTTAAAAAACTTGACATATTTTGCCAAGTTAATCTTTATACGCTTCTTTATAAGCACCACTTTTTATATCATTAATCCATTCTTCATTATTTAAGTACCAATCTATTGTTTCTTTAATACCATCTTCAAAAGTATAAGTACGTTCCCATCCTAATTCCTTTTCTACTTTGCTTGAATCTATTGCATATCTTAAATCATGACCTTTTCTATCAGGAACAAAAGTAATTAATTCTTCACTCTTACCCATTTGTTTTAATATAATCTTAACTATATCAATATTATGTCTTTCAGAGTGTCCTCCTAAATTATATACTTCTCCTACTTTACCTTCTCTAACTATTAAATCAACACCAACATTATGATCATGGACATGAATCCAATCCCTTACATTCTCACCTGTTCCATAAACAGGAATTTTCTCATCATTTAATGCTTTCATAATAGTAAGAGGTATTAACTTCTCTGGAAACTGATAAGGACCATAATTATTAGAACATCTACTAATAGTAACAGGAAGTCCATAAGTACGGTAATATGCCATTACAAGTAAGTCTGCACTAGCTTTACTAGTTGAATATGGACTAGATGTATGAAGAGGAGTATCTTCCGTAAATAATAAATCAGGTCTATCTAAAGGTAGATCTCCATATACTTCATCAGTTGATATCTGATGATATCTTTTAACATTGTATTTAAGTGATGCATCCATTAATATTTCTGTACCAATTATATTAGTAGTTAAAAATATCTCAGGATTCTTAATAGAATTATCAACATGAGACTCTGCTGCAAAATTAATTACAACATCAAACTTCTCTTCACTAAATAGTTTATCTATAAAACTTCTATCAGTAATATCCCCTTTTACAAATTTATAGTTATCTTTTCCTTCTAAATCTTTAATGTTATTATAATTACCTGCATAAGTAAGAGCATCTAAACAAACAAAATAATCATCTTTATATTTATCAGTAACATAATGTAAGTAGTTACTACCAATAAATCCTGCTCCTCCTGTAATTAAAAACTTCATATAATCACCTTCCTAAAATTATTTTATCAAAAATAAATTAAAAAGCATATAGTTTTATCTAAATTGCCCATAAGAAAATAACTTGACATTATTTGCCAAGTTCTTCATACATCATTTCTTTTATTTTATCAATATCAGGAAAAAACAAATTAACTCCTTGTTTCTTTAAAGATAATAAGTAATTAAAATTGCTAGTTATTTCATCTTTTAATGTATCTATTACTTTAAGTGGTTTACCATTTATTATATGGGGATGATCTATATATTTTTCTAATGTAGGAAAAGCATTTTGTAATAATATAACTGATTTTTTATTGGCAATTTCTCTTATCATTATTGAACGACAATCTCCATATTTCTTAACCTTTTTATCTATTATAGGTTGATATTTAGAAACCTTACTACTTAACGGAATAAACCATAATATATCTTTATCTTTAATCGTGAAGTAAGTAGGTCTAGCTCTTCCATTTTCATGATTTATCATTAAACCTTTGTCATTAATCTTATCAAAAAATTCATCTTTTATAAGCACCCCCAATAAAAAATATAACTTGTAACTAAAATATATCAAATTATAACTATGTTTGCAAGTACAAAAGTTTGATTTTTAGAAGAAAAGAAAACTTTATTCAAAAGAACAAAGTTTTCAAACATTTTCGATCGGAATAATTTGTATCCCGCACCATCCGAGAGCGGTTAACATTTCACGATTGGAATAATTTATAACCCGCACCATCCAAGAGCGGCTAACATGTACATATCACATTCCTTAAATGCAATAATAATATACTATACTTTAACAAAAATGTCAATAAGTATACATTTATATGTGATTAATAAAACAAAATGTCCGCTTTTTTCATAAGTATTTATAAAACAAAATGTCCTATTATAAAGTATCTATAGGTAAGTATAAACCAATTTACAAAACAAAATGTCCTATTGCAATCTAAACATAA
>DVKQ01000006.1 GCA_018715925.1 Candidatus Onthousia faecipullorum | reverse complement strand
AAAAAGAACAATGGAAACGTATTTAAAAAGAAGAAGATATTTTGCTGATTTTGAAAATGTTAAACTAAAAGATATGGATGGAAATCTATATCATAAGTTTCAACAAGATTTATGGAATAAACCTATTAAATGTTCTACTAGAAATGATGTTCAAAAGTTTTTAAAAATTATTCTTAATTGGGGAATGAAAATGTATGATATTAATCTAATGAAATTTTATAAAAAAATAGAGTTCTTTAAAGACCCTAATGAAATGAAAGAAGAAAAAGATGTTTACACTTTTGAGGAGTTTCAAAAATATATATCAGGAACTACTAATCTAAATGATAAAGCAATGTTTGAAATGTTATATTATTGTGGATTACGTCGTGGTGAAGCTAGAGGTCTTCAATGGTCTGATATAGATTGGAATAACAAATTAGTATCTATTACTAAACAAGCTAATAGTGTTAAGGATAGTCAAAAATATTATGAACTAACTCCACCTAAAACATCTAAAAGTATTAGAACATTACCTCTTACTGAAGTTTTATATAATGATTTAGTAAATTTATACAATGAAAAAAAGAAGTACTATGGCTTCAATGACAAATGGTTTATCTTCGGAGAACACGAACCATTAACTTTCGGAATGATGTCTAGAATTAATGGTAGAATTGCTAAAAATGCAGATATCCGAAGAATAGCACTTCATTGTTTCAGACATAGTTGTGCTTCTTTACTAATAAATACTGGACAACCAGTAACAACTGTATCAAAATATTTAGGACATGCTAGTACTAAAGAAACATTAGACACATATGCTCATATGTTTCCAAATAATCTAACTGATGTAAAAAATACTATGGATAATTTAAATCTAAATATTTAAATAAACTTAAATAAAAAAAATATTTAGTATCTAAAAACTAATATTTGGTATCTAGTATGGTATCTAGATAAATCCAAAATAGTTAAAAATCCCTTATAAACAAAAGTATTCCCCTCTCTCGAGGGGAATTTCAGGGGGTTCGGTTGAATATAAATCCACACTTAGATAGTGGACTATATCACCATGATAAGTAAAATACTTATCATGTACATTAATCATATCTAAAAATTCCCAACTTGTCAATTTGATTTTAAAAATTTTATAAAAATTTTACAACTAGCTATGTATAACTGTTCCAATCAGTCTTAATTTATTAGCATCATTTTCTTTATCTAGTAAGTATTCTAGTGAGTCTTCTCTAGCTTGTAACAATATTTTATAATCTCTTTTTAAATCTGCTATCTTGAAAGTCATATCACCACTTTGTTTAGTTCCAAATAAATCTCCGTGGCCTCTAAGTTTAAAATCTTCTTCACTAATCTCAAAACCATCATTAGTATTTTCCATAATCTCTAGTCTTTTTGTATCATTATCACTAATTAAAATACAACTAGACTGTAATTCACTTCTACCTACTCTTCCCCTTAACTGATGAAGTGTAGATAAGCCAAATCTCTCAGCATTAAATATTACCATCATTGTAGCATTAGGAACATCTACTCCTACTTCAATAACTGTTGTACTAATTAGTATCTGAACTTTATTTTGTAAAAACTCATTCATAATTAACTCTTTAGCAGCACTAGCCATTTTACCATGAACTAAATCTATTTTATATTTACTACCAAAAGCAAGAGTCATCTTTTCTTTTAAGTCATTTACATTAGTTAAATCACTATTTTCACTTTCTTCAATAAGTGGTGCGATAACATATATCTGATGACCTTGTTTTAATTCTTCATACATAATTTCTAAGACATCTTTAATTTCTTTATTAGTCTTAACAACAGTTTTAATTTTCTTTCTACCCTTAGGTCTTGTCTTAATAGTAGATACATCCATATCACCATAAATAGTTAAAGCATAAGTTCTAGGAATAGGTGTTGCACTCATATATAAAGTATCAGGCTTTTGCCCCTTATTCTGTAGATTAGCTCTTTGATTAACTCCAAATCTATGTTGTTCATCTGTAATAACTAATCCAAGATTATGATAAGTAACATCTTCTTGAATTAAGGCATGAGTTCCAACAATTATATCAATATCACCATTTTTTAACTCTTCATAGATTAAATCTTTTTCCTTTTTAGGAGTTGAACCTGTAAGTAAAGCCATATTTAAGTTATAGTTAGCGAAGATATCTTTTAAATTACTAAAATGTTGTGTTGCAAGTATCTCAGTAGGTGCCATTAAAGCACTCTGATATCCACTTAAATAATTTGCATACATTGCTATAAAAGAAACTATAGTCTTACCACTACCAACATCACCTTGTAGTAATCTATTCATTCTACTCTTACTCTTTAAATCTTTAATAATTGTATTAACAGCAGTTACTTGGTCTTTAGTAAGTTCATAAGGAAGTTTAGAAATAAATTCATTTACTTTAGATTCATCTATATTCCTTTCAATTCCAATATTCACTTTCTTATTTTCTTCTTTTAAATAGTTAATTTTAAACATAAATTCAAATAACTCTTCATATTTAAGTCTTATCATCGCTTCTTTTAATTTCTCTTTACTAGGAGGATTATGTACTATATTTAAAGCCATTCTCTTATTAGAAAAATTATACTTTTCTTGATACTTTAAAGGTATACTATCATGTATCTCTTTACTTTGACTAAGTAGTGCCATATTTATATATAAAGCTATATTTTTATTAGTTAGGCCACTAGTTAAATGATAAACTGGTTCTATCTTTACCTTATTAGAAAGTGACTCCATCTTTATCTCTGAAGCTGTTATAACGTTTTTAGATTTATCAAATTTACCTATAACAGTAACAGTAGTACCAACAGTAAGTTGACTTTTTAAAAACGCTCTATTAAATATTGATACTCCAACTACCCCACTAGCTGTTACTAATCTAAAGTTCATCTTATTAAGTCCTGCTTTAAATCTAACTAATATAGGACTACTTTCTATCTTACCATCTATAATTATATGATCTCCATCATTTGTCTCTTCTAAATTGCCTCTAACTAAAAATTCATATCTAAAAGGATAATGTGTAACTAAATCATCTACAGTATTTATCCCTATCTTAGAAAGAAGTGTTAAAGCTCTAGGTCCTACACCTTTTATATCTTTTAATGCCACAACACACCACCTCTTTTTCTGTCTCACATTATAGCATAATTTTTAGAATTTTAAAAGAAAATAAATCATAAAATTTTAATAAAGGGAGGAATTTATGAAAGTAATTGCAAATGGTGGTGCTTCTACTAAAAACGTTGCTAATAATACATTAGATGCTATTTATTTAGGACTAAAAGCCCCATATATAGATGGCTTTAAATTTAAGCTTTATTTAACCAAAGATAAAGAAATTATTACTCTAAGTGATGATATAGTAGAACTTTATACTAAAGGTCTTAATGAAATAGATGATTATACTCTAAAAGACTTTTTACTTTTCAATGTAGGTAGTAAAGTTCAAAAACAACAAATAGTTACATTAAGACAAATTCTTTATATATTCCAAAATACTAATAAATATTTAATATTAGAACTTGCAGATCAAAAAGAAAATAATGCGCTATTTACTGATTTAGTTTTAAATATGGTAAGAAGTTATTCTAATAGTATTAATATTTATTTAGAAAGTGAAAATATAGAAATAGTAGAATATTTAAAATCTACTGATAATTCTTATCCTATAGGTATTAGAGTAACTGAAGAAAGTACAGATAACTGGTATATAGATGTTGATTTTTATGATATTAATACTACTCTTCTAGATGATTTTAATATAAGAGATAAGGTTAAAGAAAATAAACTTATTATGATAGATCAAGTTAATAGAATGGAAGTGTTTGATTTAATTTATGCTGAATATCAAGATATATTTAATTTTATTTATATTATAACAAATCAAATTGCTAATATTAATAGAAGTGAACAAATACAAAACAGAAGCTAGAGTCTAACTTCTGTTTTTATTAGCAGTTTTTCTTATTTTCACTTTAGATTTGGTTTCATTTAATTTTTCTTTAATATCATTAGGTTTATTTTTTATTTTTTCAATAATTTTTAAATATTTAGAAGCTTTATTATAGTAACCTTTTTCTGTTAAATATACTGCTATATCTAACATAATATTAATTTTATCTTCTTTAGTTAGATCAAGTTCTAAAAAATACTTATCTAAATCACTTAATCTTGTTATTGAATTAGAATCAATAATAGTTTCAGCAACTTCTAATTCTTGCTGATGAGAGTTTTCTCTTTCATTAAACACATCATCAAAATTATCGCTATATATAAGTGCATATTTAGTAAATATATCTAAATAATCACTTTCAAAGAAAGAATAAGCAAAATCTTTCTCATTTTCTATATTACTATATTGCATTCTCTTTAAAGTATCATACTTTTTCATATATGATAAACTAAATTGTTTAAAAAACTTCCTTTTATATTCTTCATCAAACTGTTCTACATTTTCTAATATTTCAATTGCCCTATCACCCATAAAATTAAATACATAGATATTAGCTAATAAAGAAAGTTGATTTGGAGTAAATTTATTTCCACTGTAATAAGTAAAATCATCCATAAGTTTAAGTGTTTTTTTAAATTCATTTTTAGATTTCATACAAATATAATGTAACAAAGCTAATTTATAATAGTCATGTTTATTATAGGGATTAATTTCTATAGCTTTCTCATATTCTTTAATAGAACCACTATAACTAGAAATATTCATTAAATAATCAGCTTTATATCTATGATAATAATAAATATTATTAGAAGACGGTAGTTTTTTAAATTCATTTAACATTTTTTTTACAGTTTCTCCATCACTTTTAAGTCTACCATTAATAAAGTTGCTCCTTATTTCTCGTATAAAAAAACTAATAGCATCCTTTTCTTCAATATCAAGTTCTAATGAACTTATTTTATTAGTTAATGTAAATAACTCGTGAAAACAATCATCAGCAACATCATATTCTCTACAATAATAGTTATATTCAAGTAATATATCTCTAGCTCTATAATAATTTTCATCTTCTATTGCTTTTCTATATTCACAATATAAGTTATCTAAGAACAACTCTATATCAAAATCACATTCTACTTCTTTTGGTATTTCTAAAACTTCCGCATCTTTTACATCTTCTCTATTTTCTTCTATTGGTTCCAAAGATATATTATCTTCAATACTATCAATATCTTTATCTGGCTTTTCTAATTCTGCTTTTTTTTCTAAAATTGTATCATTATTTTGCAATTGATAACCTTTATTAAGAATACTTTCTATTCTAGCTAAAGATACCAGTATTAATTTAAGAATATCACCATTATATTTATCTTTGTCAGAAAGTTTATCATATATTCTAGCAACTTCCTCACTATCATGATTATTAAAACTTATTACCAAATTTTCTAAAGAATCTTTTTCTTTATTACTTTTATATATACCTCTACCAGTTTTTTCAATAACTCCTTCTAAAACCATTTTTTTAATTTCATAATCACTAAAGCCCTCTACCTTTAAATCTTTTCTTGTTATAGTTTCTAAATTAAATATTTTGTCTAAATCTTTCATAGTTTTCTCCTTTGACTTCTAGTATAAATCTATAAAGAAAAATAGTAAACTTTTTTTCAAAAAAGTGTTGACAAAATGCCTTTAAATGATTATTATAAAAAGCACCAATTCGGAATTAGGCGAATTGGTCGCTAGTATCACACTAGCCAACCCCTTTTTATTCTTTTTAAGAGACTGCCCTTCAGGGGGTGCAGTCTCTATTTTTATTTTTTATACATGA
>DVKQ01000070.1 GCA_018715925.1 Candidatus Onthousia faecipullorum | reverse complement strand
AGAAAAAGTTTTAAAAAAGAAAAAAATAATTAATAAGAAGTAAAACCAACCAGAACAAACGTTTTCTCAAAATGTAAAATAAAATTTGCTTTTTTTGTAAAATAATGATATACTTATTTTGTAAAAAAAGGAGGATACTATGAAATATTTACCAAGAATTGTGGATAAAGAAATAGATGAACTTATGGAGATTATGGGTGCTATATTAATTGAAGGTTGTAAATGGTGTGGTAAGTCTACAACTGGTTTATATCATGCTAAGAGTGTTATTGAATTTCAAAATCCAGATAGAAAGCAAGAGTATGATAATATAAGAAATACTAAACCATCACTATTTTTAAATGGCGAAAAACCAAGAATGTTTGATGAATGGCAAATGTATCCTGTTGTTTGGGATTCTGTTCGTACTGATGTTGATCATACAGGATTAAAAGGACAATACATACTTACAGGGTCAGCTAAACCTAGTGAAGGAGAAACAATGCATACTGGAACTGGTAGAATTTCAAGAGTATTAATGCGTCCTATGAGTTTATTTGAGTCTAGTGAATCAACAGGTGAGGTTTCTTTTAGTGATATACTTGCAGGTAAAGATATATCTGGAGTATCAAAATTATCACTTGAAGATATAGCAAGTATTATTGTAAGAGGTGGTTGGCCTGCTTCTATTTCCATTAAAAGTGATGCTAAATATAGAATTGCTAAAGAATATGTTAAATCATTAATACATGAAGAGGTAAGAAGTGTAGATGGTGTAGAAAGAAATACAGAAAAAATGCAGAATGTTTTAAGAAGTCTTGCTAGAAATATATCAACACAAGTTTCTAATTCTACTATAGAAGCTGATATTAGAAATAGTTTTGATGATGATATATCTAGGCCTACGTTAACAGATTATTTAAACACTTTAGAGAAATTATTTGTTATTGAAGATGTTAAGGCTACTAATTTAAATCTTAGAAGTAGGTATGCATTAAGAACAAAACCTAAAAAATTTTTTGTAGATCCTTCTATTGCAACTGCTATTCTTGATTTGAAACCTATGGATTTAATTAATGACTTAAACACATTTGGTTTTATGTTTGAATCACTTTGCATTAGAGATTTAAAAATATATACAGAAAGTTTAGGTGGAGATGTAACATTTTATCGTGATGAAAGAGGATTTGAAGTGGATGCAATTCTTAGAATGCCTAGTGGTAAGTGGGGAGCAATAGAGATAAAACTTGGAGCAGGTTATATTGATGAGGCTGCTAATAATCTTTTAAAATTTAAGGAACATGTTGATATTAAAAAGTGTGGGGAGCCATCTTTCTTGTTAGTATTAACAGGTACTAATTACTCTTATAAACGTGATGATGGTGTTTATGTAGTGTCTATTGGGACTTTAAAAAACTAGTTAATTTTTTTGATATTTTAAATAATCATTTTTTAAAAAAATATAAAAAATGATTATTTTTTTGTGCTAAGTTATTGAAAAATAAGGAAATTGATGTTGTCAAAATTTATATTTTTTCAAAAAAATCAAAAATAATTTTTAGAAAAAATATAAAAATGTATATAAATGTAAATTGTCGTAAATCGAACAAATTAAATTTTTTTTGGAAAACTATATATATCAATGCTTTTATAAAAAACGTGTTTTTTTTCTTAAAATTACCTATTGATTTTTGAAATTATAGCTCTTACAATTGACTTAAATAGAGGAGGTAAAAATATGGCAGACGTAAATGAATTAAATGACCAATTAGATGGTATTACAGTAATTAAAAGAAATGGTAAAAAAGTTGATTTTGATGGAGCGAAAATCGCTTTAGCGATAAAAAAAGGTTTTGATAGTGTTGAAGTAGATGATGAAGAGAGTGAAAAAGAAAAGAAATATAACTCTTCTGATATTCAAAAAGTATATAGTGCTGTTTTAAAGAAAATAAAGAAAGATGCAGAAGAAAAAAATAATCGTTTTAAAATAGAAGAGATTCAAGACTATATAGAAAGTGAATTATCTAGTAAAGGATACGATGATGTATATAAATCATTTTCAGAGTATAGAGAAAGAAGAAATCAATCTAGAGAATCTTTCTTTGGAGATAATAAAACTCATAAGTTCTTAAAATCATTAGAAAACCTTGGACTTAAATCTGCAAATGAAGAAGATGCAAAACGTGAGAATGCTAATATTGATGGAAATAGTCCAATGGGTACAATGTTACAATATGGAGCGACTGTATCTAAAGAGTTTGCAAAAGCATATTTGATGAAGAAAGAATATGCAGAAGCTCATGATAATGGTACAATTCATATTCATGATATGGACTTCTTAGCAATGGGTACTACTACTTGTTGTCAAATTGATTTATCAAGACTATTTAAAAATGGTTTTGATACAGGACATGGATATGTTAGACCACCTCAAGATATTTCAACTTATGCATCGTTAGCTTGTATCGTTATTCAAGCGAATCAAAATGATCAACATGGTGGACAAGCGATACCAGCTTTGGATTACTATCTAGCACCTGGAGTACTTAAAACATTTAAAAAACAATTCAAACAAACAATTTATGACTTTTTAGATTTAGAGGGATTTATTCCGGGTATTAATATAGATAGAATTATAAGAGAAATAGATAAGCAAGAATCAATAGAATTTGATGTTAAAGAATTTAGTGATTATGAGAGGGGCTCTAGTAGAGTTCATGAAATATTTGAGAAGAGTTACCTTAAAGCAATGCAGAAAACTGATAGAGCGACTGAGCAAGCGATGGAGGCATTTATTCATAACTTAAATACAATGCATTCAAGAGCAGGAGCTCAAGTTCCATTTTCATCAGTTAACTTTGGAACAGATACATCTAAAGAAGGAAGAATGGTAATTAAAAACTTCTTGTTAGCTGCTGATAGAGGTCTTGGTAAAGGAGAAACACCAATATTCCCAGTATCTATCTTTAAAGTAAAAGAGGGAGTTAATTATAATAAGGAAGATCCTAACTATGATTTATTTAAACTTGCTTGTAAGGTATCTGCTAAAAGACTTTTCCCTAACTTTGCTTTTATAGATGCTCCATTTAACTTACAATATTATAAAGAAGGAGATATCAATACTGAGATTGCTTATATGGGTTGCCGTACTAGGGTTATTAGTGATGTTACTTCTCCTGATAATCAAGTAGTTACTGGTCGTGGAAATCTGTCTTGGACAACTATTAATTTACCTCGCTTGGGAATTAAACATGGTATAGCTTTAAAAGAAAGAGAAAAAGCTGATATGGATGGTTTTTATGAAGAGCTTGGTGACATTATGGATATGGTCAAAGATCAATTGCTTGAAAGATTTGAAGTTCAGTGTAGTAAACATAATTACAACTTTCCATTTTTACTTGGTCAAGGTGTTTGGACTAATGGTGAAAAGTTAAAACCTACAGATAGACTTAGAAAGGTATGGAAACATGGATCTTTATCTATTGGATTTATTGGACTTGCAGAATGTTTAAAGGCCTTGACAGGAAAACATCATGGTGAAAGTGATGAGATGGAAAAATTAGGGTTAGAGATTATTGGTTTTATGCGTAAGAAATGTGATGAATATGCTAGTAAATATAATCTTAACTTTGCTTGTCTTGCTACTCCTGCAGAAGGGTTATCTGGTAGATTTACAGGTATTGATAGAGCGATATATGGAAAAATTAAAGGGGTTACTGATAGAGAGTATTATACTAATTCATTTCATGTGCCAGTTTATTACAATATAAGTATTACTAAAAAAATAGAGAAAGAGGCACCTTTCCATGAACTTACTAATGGAGGACATATTTCTTATATTGAATTAGATGGTGATGTGGCTTCTAATATTGAAGCTTTTGAAAAAGTTATAAGGATTATGAAAGAAGCAGGTATTGGTTATGGTGCGATTAACCATCCTGTTGATAGAGATCCTGTTTGTGGATATGTTGGAGTAATAAATGATGTTTGTCCTAGATGTGGACGGCATGAATTTGAAGGGGTTCCAATGGAAAAGATAACATCTATTGATACAAATTGTTGTGAATAAATATATAAAATAAGAAGGAGGAATTAAATATGAAAAAAATAGTTGGTGAAGGAGAAAAATTTGAAAGAATAAGACGTGTTACTGGATATTTAGCAGGTGATGTTTCTAGATTTAATAATGCCAAACGTGCTGAAGAGAAAGATCGTGTTAAACATAGTGGTTTAAATGAAGTTTTAAAAGAAAAAAAAGAAGGTAAATAAGATGAAAATAAGATTAGCAGCTTATTTACAACCGGATTCTATTGTAGATGGAGAAGGTGTTAGAACTGTTATTTGGACACAAGGATGTCCTCATGCATGTCCAGGATGCCAAAATCCAGGAACTCATGACTTTGATGGTGGGGCTTTAATTGATGTTAGTGAAGTAATTGATGAATTAAAGACTATTAAAAATCAAGATGGTATTACTCTATCTGGAGGGGATCCTGTGTGTCAGAGCGAGGCTTGTTATGAAATAAGTAAAGCGGCACATTCCATGGGACTTAATGTCTGGTGTTATACAGGTTATACTTATGAAGCGATGTTAAAAAACTCTAAGATGAAGAAGTTACTTAGTGAAATTGATGTTTTAGTAGATGGTAAATTTATCTTAGAAGAGAAAAGTTTAAATATTTATTATAGAGGTTCAAGAAATCAAAGAGTTATAGATGTTCCTAAAAGTCTAAAACAAGAAAGAGTAGTTCTTATAGATAGATATATGAAAGATAAGAGTTACGATGAACCTTATAAAAAGCCAGATTATATGTTTATATAGTCTAGCTTTTTTCTTTTAGCTTTTGTATAATTATTTTAGGGGGAGTTATTATGTATGCAATATTAATGAAAAAAGAAATATTATCTAATGATATAATTTTGTATAATCCGATGACTGTAATTGAAGGTAGTTATGATGAAGAAAATGATTACTTTATTGATAAGTTTGATAATGAATTTTATAAGATAGATGATGCTTCTTTTGCTTTTAGTGAGTTAAGTGAAGGAATTTATTTTACTATTACTGAAGAGGAATTACTTTCTAGATATGGTATAAATACTATAGAAGAAGCATTAAATTATTATCAGGATGATGTTTTTTCTAACTTTACCTTTGCAATTAATAATGGTAAGGAAAAATTGGTAGTACATCAAGTGTCTTTGTCTGAATTAAAAGAACTAGTTAACAATGATAATTTGGCTTCTAGTTACTATAATGGAATGGTTAGTATTCCTAAAAGAAAGTTATATATGTTAACACAACTTAATGATGAGAAAAAACTAAGGAGTTTTATTGATTATTCTGTTAAGAGTCTTAAGGAGTTTGAGAGACATAAAACTAATACTGAGGAAAAAGATTTAACTAAGAAAGTTAATGTTAATATTAATAAAAAAGAAAATGGTAATAATAAAAATATTAGAAGAGAAATTGATACAGAAGAATTAGAGTCTTATTTAAAGGAAAGAGTAATAGGACAGGATGAAAATATTGAAAATTTAGTTACTGTAATTAGTGATAATTACAAGACATATGATCCTCATTTAATTCAAAGACCTTTAATAACAGGACCATCTGGAGTTGGGAAAACAGAAACATTAAAACTTTTGGCAGAATATTTAGATATACCATTTACTAAATATTCTACTCCTACTTTATCTGGTGCTGGTTATGTAGGTAAAGATATAGATGATATTTTAAAAATGGCTTATCAAAATTCAAGTAGTAATATAAAGAAATGTGAGGAATCTTTAATCTTTTTAGATGAATTTGATAAAATTGCTAGTAGAGGCTTAGAAGTTTCTGATGTAGCGGTTCAAAATCTATTACTTAATTTTCTTGATGGAACTTTATATGATGTTAATTTGAGTCCTTATAGTACAGTTAAAATAGATACAACATTTATGAATATAGTGTGTGGAGGAGCCTTTGTTGATATTTTAAAAAATAAAAATAAAAAGTTAGGTTTTAGTGATACTGATTTTGAAAGTTTAACCATTACTGATAAAGATATAATAGATTTTGGTTTCATACCAGAAATTGTAGGTAGACTTAGTCCTAAAATTATGTATAATAATCTTACATCTGAAGATTTGAGAAATATTTTACTTAGAGGAAAACTAAGTCCTATATTATTAAAACAACAATTTTATAAAGAAATTTATAATGTTAATTTGAAATGTAGCGATGATTATATAGATGGAATATTAGAAGTAGTGATGGCAAGTGATACAGGAGCTAGGGAATTAAAACAAATTGTGTATACTTCATTACTTGGTGTTAGTCATGAATTACAAAGAAGTAGTAATAGAGGTAAATATAGAGAAGTTATAATTGATAAAGAAATATTATCTAATAATAAAGTTTATACTTTAAAGAAAAGATAATATTTCTTTTTTTTGTGCTTTGTGTTAATATAGTTATATAAGGTAAAAGGAGTTGAAATTATGGAAGATACAAAATTTAAAATTGAAGTTGATGGTGAAGTTAAGGAAGCTGAACTATTAAAGACTGTTAGTCTTGATGAGAAAAATTATGCTATTTATGCAATTGATAAAGGTGATGATACTAGCGATATATTAGCTTCTCGCATTGTTAAAGATAATGATGGTAAAGATACTTTAGTTGATTTAGAGACTGATGATGAGAAATCTAAGATAAGAGATATAGTAAATGCAATGTTTTCATAGAAGGATGCGATAATTATGACTTTAGAAGAATTAAATAGAGAGCTTTTGTCTGATGAAGAGAGATTAGTTTCTAGTTTAAGAGAATATAAAAATGCAAAAGCAATACTTAGAAAGGCTAGGATTACTTCTGTCACTAATAAACTTCTTGCTCCATATAGACGTTTTCAGATAAATAAGGCTATTGCTAAATATGAGGCAATGATAGAAAAATTAGAGAAAAAAAGGGAAAAAGAGATTAGAAGAGCAGAAAAATTGCAAGAAAAAGAAGAAAAATTGGTGAGAAAACAAGCTAAAGAAGATTTTAAGGCTGCTGTTAGAGATAAGAAAAAAGAAGATATTAATAAGTTTGTTACTGATAAGAAAGATGATGTAATTAATTTTGGCAAAGAAATTAGTAGTAAAGTTAGTATGGCTTCATCATTTGTTTCTAATGTTAAAAATACTGCTATTGAAAAACTTAAAGAAAATACAACTATAGATTTAAGAATTAAGAATGCTATAGAAGACTTAAAGATGAGACAATTTACTAATAAAATTAATAGAGAATATGAAAAAAAACAAAAAGAAATAGCTGCTGTTAAGCAAGAAGAACTTAATGCTGCTATTAAATATAGTGAAGAAGTTAATAATGATTATAAGAGAAGAGATGTCCCTTTTTCTAATATAAAAGAAAAAACACAAAAAGCTAGTAGTAGAAGTTGTTATATGGGTAAAGCTACTAATAGAGTTGTTAAATATTTTAAAAGTAAAAGAGATAACGTAATGTCTACTGTTAATGATAAAGTATTAGAGACAGAATTTAATACATTAGTTAATGCGTATATAGTTATGGGTAAAGTAACAAAAGCTAAGAGTAGAATAGTTACTACTTTTAATAATAAAATAAGTGAATTTAAAGACGGGGCTAAGAATAAGTTTGGTGATGTAATTGTTGCTATAGAAGATAAGAAAGATAGCGTTGGTACTACTTTAAACCAGGTTAAAGGTGATATAGCTCAATCATTAGAGGATAGAAAAGTTAGAAATGAAAGAAAAAAAGATATGGTAGCTGCTTTAAGAGAACAAGAAGAGAAAAATCTTTCTATTAAAAGAGCTCAATTAGATAGTATGAGACAAGCAATAGAAGCTACTAATAATACTGGTGATATATTTGAAAATGTTTCTAGTCTTAATGTTAGTAGGAAGTAAGAATTGCTTCTTGCTTTTTTCTTTTCCTTAATATATAATATGTCTTACTTGAAGGAGGAATGCTTATGATTGCTAGAATAACTAATTTTGCAAATATGGAAAATCAAACTATTGACTGGGATGAGAGAATACCTAAAATAAGATATGAATGGAGAGATTTTAATATAAGTATATACAATACACTTATAGAACAGTTTTACTTATTACTTGAAAAATATCCTGATAGTTTAAAAGATGAAGTTATTATGAAAAAATATCAACAATTAAAGAAATATGCTAAAGAACATAAAACTGCTATTAATAATCTATATTCTTATAGTAATAGAGTAGAGTTAGATGATGTTTTAAGAGGGAATCCTAAGAACAATATTTACGGGATTAGGGTTATTCCTATAGATTATGGTTATACAGATGGATATATTACTATAACTAATTATAATACTACAGCATCAGGGATTCTTTTAGATAAAAATGAGTTAAAATTAAAGCTTTGTAAAGATAGTATAAGCTGTATAAGTATGACAGAATTTGATCCTTTTGTTACTCAAATTCTTGTTAGTGAAAAGAAATTGGTAAAACATTTATAAAAATGATTGACAGTAAGAATGGGTGTAAAAAATTTTCCGGGGTAATTTAATGCAATCTATGTTATACTACATAATAGAATAGAGGTAGTATATGAAGTATAGAATAAAGGATTTAGATAAAGAATTTAGTAATTTAGCCAAAGATAATAAATTAAATATTTCTGCTATTGAAGAATTGGCTATAAAAAATATAGATGATTATAAAGATTTTATCTATCGTCATATTGAAGAACTTATAAAACAAAGGGTGGAAGAAAAGAAGTTAATAGTTAAAAAAACAAGAATGGAAAAATCGTGGATATAATCTCCGTAACAAAGGAAGAGAAAGAATAGAATTCACTTTAATTACTGGAAAAATTACAATATATAGAACTGTTTTACAAATAGTTGGAAATATTGACTTAGATAAATATAACTTAAAAAGTAAATTAATTACCCCTTTAGATGAATATCTAGGAATAGATAAATTACCATTTAAAGTATCACTAAAAATGATGATAGAAATAGCCTTTTGGGGACAAAATTAGACATTATTTCAAAAAGCTAGTGAGATTATATATAGGGTATATGGAGTTAAAATATCTTATGTTACTGTAATGAAAATAACTAAATATATAGGTAAATTAGTTTATGATTATAACTATAATAAGGCTTTAAACATTTGGAATAATCGTATTAATATAGATATGACTATAACTAAAATGAAAGGTACTTTATATATTCAAGCAGATGGTGCAAGTGTTAATACTAGAATAGCAGATGAAAATGGTTCTACCTGGAGAGAAAATAAACTAGGTATTTTCTTTTCTGATGATGATATGTATAAAAGAAAAGACAAATCTAATATTATAAATCATAAAGAATATGTTTCTTATATTGGTAATGTTGAAACTTTTAAAATATTAGTATTTGCCAAAGCAGTAGAACTAAAATATTGGGAATATGAAAAGATTGTATTTATATCAGATGGTGCCACTTGGATTAGAAATATGATAGATGAACTATTTCCTGAAGCTATTCAAATATTAGATAAGTTTCACTTAATAGAAAATATAAACGATTATGGTAAGTTTATATTTAATGATGATACTAAAAAGGTGGAGAAATTTAGAGATAAAATAATCGGTTATTGTTATTCTAGAGAATATAACTTGATAGTAAAAGAACTAAAGAAATATAAAGATATAACAATACCTAAAACTGTTTGTAATTTACCAGTTTATTTATAAAACAACAAAAATAAAATAGATTATTCTACTTATTAACACAATGGTTGGTTTATAGGTAGTGGTGCTATAGAAAGTTCTAATAAAACTGTAGTACAACTTAGATTAAAACAAGCAGGAATGAGATGGAGTGTTGAAGAGGCTAATTATATGATTACGTTAAGATGTATGTATGAAAGTGATCATTGGAGTGAAATAGAAAAAATAGTGGCTATTACTTGTTAATGTAATCTGCTACTATTTTTTCAGTTTTGCCCCGGAAATTTTTTTACACCAAGTAAGAATTCTTGCTTTTTTCTTTTCTTTAATATATAATATACTTTACTTGGAGGAGTAATCTGAAAAATAATTATATTGTTCATGGCTATGTGTGCCTTGAACGAAGTGAAAGGAATGGGACTTATTATGATTGCTAGAATAACTAATTTTGTAAGTATGGAAAAACAGAGTATTGCCTGGTTATTAAACCTCAATCATCTCATATTTTATAATTTTGTAAATATGGAAAGTCATACTATTGACTGGGATAAGAGAATACCTAAAATAAGGCATGAATGGAGAGAATTTAATATAGATATATATAATAAACTTTTAGAACAGTTTTACTTGTTACTTGAAAAGTATCCGGATAGTTTAAAAGATGAGGTTATTATAGAAAAATATCAAGAATTAAAGAAATATGCTAAAAAACATAAAACTGATATTAATAATTTATATTCTTATTATAATAAAATAGAGTTAGATGCTTTAAGAGATAATATTTATGGGATTAGGATTATTCCTGTAGATGATTATTATAACGATAGATATATTACTATAACTAATTATAATACTACAGAATCAGGGATGCTTTTAAAAACAAATGAATTAAAATTAAATCTTGATAAAGATGGTATAAGTTTTATAAGTATGACAGAAGTTAATCCTGTTTGTACGCAAATTTTTGTTGGTGAATATGAAAAGAAATTTGTAAAACATTTATAAAAACAGTTGCATAAACTACATAAACTGTGATATATTTTGTTTAGTTTTATTTAAAACAAATGAGAAAGACGGGAATAAGGAAATTTTATAGAGAGTTAATGGGTGGTGTAAATTAACAAAGGAACTTATTTCGGATCACTTTCATATGTGCTTTAAGGATAAGTTAAAGCCGGGTAAAACCGTTAAATAATTAAGATAGATGAAATCTATGAACCAAGGTGGTACAGTGTTATTTATAACGCCCTTGTGATTCATAGATTTTTTTGTTTAGGAGGAGATATTATGGCATTTAAAGAACTTGAAAAAGGTAAGACTCATGAAGTTGAGATGGATATCTTAAAGACTTGGGAGAAGATGGATATCTTAAAACAATGTATTGATAATAGAAAGGGGTGTGAAAACTTTGTCTTTTATGATGGACCTGCTACTGCTAATGGGAAACCAGGACTACATCATATGATGGCTAAGTTTTTAAAAGATACATTCTGTAAATATAAGACTATGCAAGGATATAGAGTTCTACGTAAAGTAGGTTGGGATACTCATGGACTTCCTGTAGAGTTACAAGTAGAAAAAGAACTTGGTTTTAGTAGTAAGAAAGATATTGAAGAGTATGGTATAAAAGAGTTTAATCAGAAGTGTCGTGAGAGTGTTTGGGAAAATGAGAAAGCTTTTTCTGATATGACTAAAGAAATGGGACAGTTTATTGATTTAGAACATCCTTATGTTACTTATGATAATAACTATATAGAAACAGAATGGTGGATTCTTAAGAGATTCTTTGACGAAGGATTATTTTATGAAGGACATAAGATATTACCATACTGTACTAGATGTGGTACTGGGCTTGCTTCTCATGAAGTTGCTCAAGGTTATAAAGAAGTAACTGCAAATACAGTAATAGTACCTATGAAGAAAAAAGATGAAGATGTATACTTTTTAGTATGGACTACTACTCCTTGGACTTTAATTAGTAATGTAGCACTTTGTGTTAATCCAAGAGAAGAGTATGTATTAGTAGAGAGTCAAGGTAATAAGTTTATTGTAGGTAAGAAACTAGCTTCTAAAGTATTAGGAGATGATTATAAAGTCATAGAAGAATATAGTGGTAAGAATTTAGAATATATGGAATATGAACAGTTAATACCTAGTTTAAAAGTAGATAAAAAAGCATTTTTCGTTACAGTAGATGACTATGTAACTATGGAAGATGGTACTGGTATTGTTCATATCGCACCTGCTTTTGGACAAGATGATTATAATGTCGGTAAAAAATATAATTTACCTGTTTTAAATCCAGTAGGAGAAGATGGTAAATATACTGAAGGTTTATGGAAAGGTATGAGGGTATTTGATGCTGATATAGAAGTTATTAAATACTTAAAAGAAAATGGTAAATTATTTAAGAAAATTAAAATGGCTCATAATTACCCTCATTGTTGGAGATGTGATACACCTTTGTTATATTATGCTAAACCATCATATTACTTAGAAGTAACTAAGATAAAAGACCAAGTTGTTAAAAATAATAATGAAGTTAATTGGTATCCTTCTTTTGTAGGAGAGAAAAGATTTGGTAACTGGTTATTAAATATGAATGATTGGGCTATATCAAGAAATAGATATTGGGGTACTCCACTTCCTCTTTGGAAATGTAGTTGTGGACATGAGGAAATGATTGGATCACGTAAAGAACTTGTGGAAAAAGCGATAGAAGATATAGATGAGACTATAGAATTACATAGACCATATGTGGATGATATTCATATTAAATGTCCAGTCTGTGGAAAAGAAATGAACCGTGTTAGTGAGGTTATTGACTGTTGGTTTGATTCTGGTTCTATGCCTTTTGCACAGTACCATTATCCATTTGAAAATAAAGAGTTATTTGAAGATCAATTTCCAGCAGATTTTATATCTGAAGGAATTGATCAGACTAGAGGATGGTTTTATACATTAATGTTAATATCTACTTTTGTTACTGGTAAAAGTCCATATAAAAACGTTTTAGTTAATGATTTATTACTTGATAAATATGGTAAAAAGATGAGTAAGAGTAAGGGTAATATCGTTAAACCATTTGATTTAATGAACGAGTTTGGTAGTGACGTTATTAGATTTTATTTACCTTATGTATCTCCTGTATGGACTCCTATTAAGTTTGATAATGATGGACTAAAAGAAGTTAATTCTAAGTACTTATCAACTCTTAAAAATGCTTATTCTTTCTTTGAGATGTATGCTAATGCTGATAAGATAGATCCTAGAGTTTATAATGTTCCTGTTAAAGATAGAGAATTAGTTGATAAATGGTTATTATCTCGTTTAAATAATACTTTAGATTTAGTTACTAAGGCATATGACGTTTATGACTTAAATAAAGTAGTTCATTATATAGTAGATTTCTTAAATGATGACTTCTCTAACTGGTATATTAGAAGTAATAGAAAGAGATTCTGGGATAGTGAACTTACTGAAAGTAAAAAAGCAGTATATCAAACTACTTATGAAGTTTTACTTACTTTATGTGAGATGACTGCACCTATTACACCATTTGTTACAGAAGAGATTTATCGTAATTTGACAGATGGTAAGAGTGTTCATTTGGCTGATTTTCCTAAAGTAGATGAGTCATTAATATCAAGTGAGTTAGAAAACAGAATGAGTTTAGTTAGAGATATTTGTAGTTTAGGTCGTAATGCAAGAGAAGATGTATCTATTAAAGTTAGACAACCACTTCATTTCATTATTGTTCCTAAAGTATTTGAAACTGTAGTAGGAGAGTTAGAATCTATTATTTTAGAAGAGTTAAATGTTAAACAAGTAATTTATGAAGAAGATATGAGTCTTTATATGGATTATATTGTTAAGCCTAACTTTAGAGTTGTAGGTAAAGTATTTGGTTCTGATATTAAAGCTTTTGGGGAATTAGTTAGTAAATTCGATATAAATGATGTTAATCAGATTAAATCAGGTTACTATACACTAGAGTTCTTAGGAAAAGAGTTAAAGATAACTCCTGATATGATTATAACAACTCTTAAAAATAAAGAAGGTTACTGTGCTGCTAGTAATGGTAATATTAGTGTTGTATTAGATACTACTTTAACAGATGATTTAATCTTAGAGGGATTAGCAAGGGAAGTAGTTAGAAAAGTACAAAGTCTTAGAAAAGATGCTGATTTTGTTATTACTGATAGAATTAATCTTTATTATAATGGAGATGAAGTTGTTGATGTTATGCTTGATAAGTATATGAATTATGTTAAAGAAGAGACTTTATCTATTGATGTTATTAAAGATGAGGCTCTTGATCAAAATATACCTGTTAATGATTTGATGATGGGATTTAAAGTAGAAAGAAGAAAAAAATAAAAACTATGAATTTTCAAAATTTGAGTTGATTTTGGAGTGAATTTTAGTGAAAAATGGCTATTTTTACTAATTTTCACTCTTTTTTTAGCCTAAATTTTGAAAATTCACTTTTTGCATTACTTTTCTTTCTATGGTAGAGTTAAAGCACTTTCTGGAAAGTATTAATTAAGAAAGGAGAGTGTTATTATGTACACTGGATATAGTGAAGAAGAACTATTACAATTAATTGATTTGGAAAAGGCAGAAGATTTAAGAGAAGAATTAATAAAAAAAGGAGAAGTATTACCTGCTA
>DVKQ01000069.1 GCA_018715925.1 Candidatus Onthousia faecipullorum | reverse complement strand
CCTGGCAAAGCTGCTGTTGGTGTACTATTCAAATAAACACCTCTTTTACCATAATATGTAGTCCCATTTTCACTTGCAATTGTATACGAATATCTTGGTATCCACACCCACATTGTCTCTATATCATCCATTGATATTGTTGAACCTATCTCTGCACTTAAATATGTACTTCTTGTATCTGTGCTAACAGTAACTGCATTTGCCCACTCCTGTTTATCATAGTTATACCAGTTATTTGTAGAGGAATCTGCTTTTACCAACCTTTTACGTATCATCTCTTATACCTGTAAGGTATCACAATAGGTAACATTAATCAATAGAAAAGTAACTATTAGTTTAGACTCTTAATAGTTACTTTTTAAAACTTAGGGCTTAATGTTAATATTATTTCCATGTTATCTGTAATAGGTGTTCCTACTCCTATACTTTGCCCTGTAACATAACCATTACCTTCTAATTTAACACTTATACCTAACATCTTTAATAAATCTTCTGCTTGTTTACTAGATAATCCATTTACATCTGGTACTGTTAAATTACTATCATTTGTTATTAAAAATACTTTAGTGCCCTCTGTAACTTTATCTCCTTTAGAAGGATATTGTTTTATTACTTTATTACCATTACCAATTACTGTAACACTCATTCCCATAGATTCAAGTTCTGCTTTTGAATCAGTTACCTCTTTATTCTTATATGAAGTTAAACTATATTCTTTTAGTTCTACTTCAGAAGTAGTATCAGGATCTGTTCCATAATATTTACTTATATTAACAACAATATCTTTAATCGCTTCTTGAATTATTTTTTGATTACCACCTTCTGGTCTTTTTACTGAAGCATATATTATTACTTTAGGATCATCTTTAGGATAAACTCCTGCAAATGAAGATATGATATCTGATGCTCCTGTTAAATATCCTCCACCATTTTCATCTGCTATTTGAGCAGTACCTGTTTTACCTATTAAATCATATCCTTCTAATTTATAACCAGCACCTGTCATACCAGGAGTATTAACAGTCTCCCACATTAAGTCTTTAATCTTATTAACAGTAGTAACACTTGCAACTGTATCTACTTCTGTTCTTTTACCTTCATAAACTACTTCTTCTGTATCAGGATCTACTATTTTTTCAACTAAATATGGTTTTAACATTACTCCTTCATTAGTAAGAGAAGTTAAAGCTTGGATATTTTGAATTGGTGTTGTAGTAATACCTTGACCAAATCCAGCATTAAAGATTTCTGTTTCATATTTAAAATCTATATCTCCTTCACTTTCATTAGGAAGTTCAATGCCTGTTTTCTTACTAAATCCTAACTTCTTAAAATAACTTCTTAAAATATCTGCAGACAAATGTCTATCTATTAAGTTAATAACACCTACGTTACTAGATAGTGCAAATCCTTTATCAAAAGTAATATCTCCCCATCCTTCTCTTTTCCAGTCTCCTATCTCAGTTCCATCTGTTGTTACATAAGTACCTGAATGATATATTTCATTACCATCATAAACACCCTGTTCCATAGCAGCCATATAAGTAAATATCTTCATAGTAGAACCAGGTTCATAAGGACTAGAAACATTTAAATCTAAGTAATTAGTAATATTTCTTTCATTAGGATCAAATGATGGATAAGAACTTGATGCTAGTATAGCCCCTGTCTTAGCATCTGCTATCATAATAGTAAACCATTCAAAATCATAATTAGTATCCGCTTCACTTAAAGCTTGTTCTACAAAGAACTGAATACTACTATTAAGAGTTAAATATATATCTTTACCATCACTTGCTTCTTTACTTATTTCATTAGTACCTGCAATTTTATAACCCCTTAAATCTTTTTGATAAGTAGTATAACCATCTTCTCCTTTTAAAGTACTATCATAATACTTTTCAATTCCCATTTCTCCTGTCATAGTAGTCTCTTCGCTTCCATCTTCATTAGTAGTAACTTCTTCTTTAGCATAACCTAAGACATAAGAAGCAAAGTCTCCTTTAGGATAATATCTCTTAAAGCTTTCAACAAAATCTATTCCAGGTAAATTTAACTCTTCTATTTTCTCTTTAGTAATTTCTGTTAATCCTTTACCAATTGTTCCAAATTCTGTCTGATAAATTCCTTCTTTATTTAAGTATTTTAATATCTCTTCTTTACTAACTCCTAAAACACCTGCTAATTTTTCTGCAGTCATTTCTTTATCTACAACATGTTGTGGATTATCTTCATCTGTTGTTCTTGATGGTGATAAATAGGCTATTAATTTATATGATGAAACATTTTGTGCTAGGGCTTCTCCATCACTACTATAAATATTACCACGTTCTGCTTTTATAATATCTGTTTTAGTAGTACGTTTTTTAGCTAAAGCTTGTAAATTAGTATCATCTATCTCTTCTGCTAAAGCAAGTTGTGTTACTCTTGCAATCATTAAGGCAAACAAAAAAAGAGAAGTTATTATTACAAGTTTACTATATCTTATATTATTTTTTCTTCTCTTTTTTCTTTTCAAGTTTACCACTTCCTATTATTCATCGATATTTTTAATGTTATCATTATTATAACTTAATCCTTGTTCCTTGGCAACTTCTTCTATTTTATCAAGAGATGCTAATTCATTTATTTTCATAGATAAGCTCTCATTAGTTTTAGTTTGTTCACTTATTTCTTTTTTAGTTTTTTCAACTTCAAAGTTTATCTTAGATAAAGTTGCTTTAGAAAAGACTATTGTTAAAGGGGCACTAACCGCTAATACTAGAGCAAATGTATAGATAAGACGTTCAAATCTACTCATTTTAACTCTTTTTACTACTTTTCTCTTAGCCATAAGTACCACCTCCTATTTTATTCTTTCTATAACTCTAAGTGTAGCAGAATGAGCTCTATTATTATGTTCTAGCTCTTCACTACTTGCTTTTATACCTTTCTTAGTAACTAATTTAAAGTCTGGTAATTTATCATCTGGTATATTAGGTAATCCTTTTACTAAAGGATCTATTTCACATACTTTATTAAATTTATGTTTAACTATTTTATCTTCTAGAGAGTGAAATGTTATAACAGCAATTCTCCCATTTATATTTAACATATATAGGCTATCATCAAGAGATTTTTTTAAGACATTTAACTCATCATTAACTTCTATTCTTAAAGCTTGAAATATCTGTTTAGCAGGATGTTTTCTAACTCTTTCTTTATAAGGAACAGAACTTTTTATAATATCAGCTAATTCTAAAGTAGTCTCTATTTCCTTAGTTTCTCTATACTTAACAATATTTCTTGCAATAGAAGATGAGAATTTACTTTCTCCATAGTCTTTAAAGATTCTCTTTAACTCTTCATAACTATAAGTATTAACTATTAATTTAGCATTTAACTTATTATCTTGATCCATCCTCATATCGAGGGGAGCATCAAATCTATAAGAAAAGCCTCGGTAATCTTCATCTAGTTGAGGACTTGATACTCCAAGGTCATAAAGAATAGCATCTACTTTATCTATGCCTAATGATTTTAATTTATCTTTGGCATAGACAAAGTTAGAATCAATTATTTGGAAGTTATCACTTATTTTAGATAATTTCTCTTTACTATAAGTTAAAGCTTCCTCGTCTTGGTCAAAGGCGAATAAATACCCATTTTTAATTCTTTTTAAAATTTGACTACTATGTCCTGCAAAGCCTAAAGTCATATCAACAGCGATACTGTTATCTTTTAGATTTAAAGATTCTATTGTCTCATTAAGTAATACAGACTCATGCATTATATCTTCTCCTCAAATAGATTCTCGGCAATATCGGACATTTCATCATTACAAGAACAGATAAACTCATTAAAGGCATCCTCATCCCAGATTTCTAATCTATCTCCCGTTCCTACAATTACACATTTTTTAGATAGATTAGCATAAGTAATAAGGGGACTAGGAACATTAACCCTTCCTTGTTTATCAAGTTCAATGGCAGTAGCACCAGACATAAAGAAGCGGGTGAAAGCTCTAGCATCTTTTTTAGTAAAAGGTAAGCTTTCTAATTTTGTAACGATGTGGTTAAAAGTATCATTAGGATAAACATAGATACAATGCTCTATACCACGGGTAATAACAAAGTTATTTCCAAGTATATCACGATATTTAGATGGTATAGCAATTCTACCTTTATCATCGATGTTATGATGAAATTCTCCTATAAACATATTTATCCCCCACTTTTCCCCACAGTCTACCACTGCTTAATTATATGTTACACA
Source organism: Candidatus Onthousia faecipullorum (assembly GCA_018715925.1). GTDB lineage: Bacteria > Bacillota_I > Bacilli_A > RF39 > UBA660 > Onthousia > Onthousia faecipullorum. The sequence goes on along the minus strand of DVKQ01000069.1, from coordinate 18,690 downwards.
AAAATATTAAAAATGTAAATAAAATAAGGGATATTTAATTTGACAAATAAATTATTTGACAAAAAATATGTAAAGAAAAAGAAAAAAGGTATTGACATTACCTTTCATACGTAATTACTTCAATTTATCTAACAGACTATCTAAAAACTCTTTACTTTCTATCTTAGTAATTGCAAAGCATTTCTTACCTAAATCTTTAAAACTGGCAAGAGAGTGATATAAATCTTTCTTGTCTAAAATAATAAATCTATCATGAAATGAGTTATTAACTACTAAAGTTACATTATCATACTGTTCTTTATATTTCTCATAATCTACGTTATTATACTTATTAGTAATAAGAGTAACTTTTCTATTAGTTTTGGATAATATATCTAAAATATTTTTATCAATATAATTATCTATTATAATAATACTTTCTTTAGTTTCATCAAATATCTTTATCATAAGAGAATAAGCATCATAAATTTGGCCTTCAAAGAATATATGATTATTTTTATCTTTAAAACTATCAAAGGTATTCTCTAATAAAGCTAGCCTATTTTCATGATTAATTAACATTTTACTATGATCAAATAAATCACTTGATATATATTTTCTCATTGCCACAAAAGCATCCATTATTCTTATACTTACTTGTGTAGCGACTTTAGATTTTAGTATTGTAGCAAGCATGGCGACACCTTGTTCTGTAAAAACTCTGGGAGCATATCTATTACCACCATGATTATTCAATCTTGAGGTCGAAATTTTCGACCTCAAGTTTATTGTTTCCTCATGAGTTAAAATAAAACTAAACCTTTCTGGAAATTTTTCCATATTATTCTTAACTGCCTCATTAATTCTCTTTGTTTCAACATGATATAGTTTGGCCAAATCACTATCTAACATCACTTGTTTCCCTCTAACCTCATATATCATATTTTTTATTTCAATATCTTCTTTTTCTATTAAATCATTAATAAGCATGACCTCCTTTTGTAAAGTAATTATTTCAACTCTAACATAAGATAATAATTAATGCAAAAAGAAGATTTTGCAAATTCTAGGCAAAATTCACTCGAATTTTGTAAATTCACCAAGAGAAAATGCAAAATTGGCTCTAAATTTAGAGCCAATTTATAAAATTTATACTTTTTTTAAACTTCTTGTATTACTGTTATAATCATAGGTTTTGTTTCCATAGTTTTATAAAAGTACTTACCTAATACATCTCTTACTTCCGTTTTAATAGTAGAATATTCTACTCTTTTAGAACTTTCACTAATATTTTTCTCTATTATTTCTAAAGACATATTTTTAATCTCATCTACTAAATCTAAATTATCTTTAACATAGATAAATCCTCTTGTTAATACTTCTGGTCCTGCTAATATCTTTTTAGTTTCTCTATCTAGAGTACAACTAATAATAACAATACCACTTTCTCCTAGCATTTCTCTATCTTTTAAGACTAAATCTCCTATATCATCATTACTTTTACCATCTATTAAAATCTCATCTGTATCTATATGTTCATTAGTAGGTACAAGATTACCTCTAATAAATAATGTTACATCACCATTTTGTTTTAATATTATATTATCTTTAGGTATTCCTAAGTCTTCCGCTACTTCAGCATTAGCATATTGATTTCTATATTCTCCTTTAACAGGGAAATAGTACTTAGGATTCATTATATTTATTAAAAGTGATAAATCTTCACGAGAAGCATGGTGTAATAAGTGTTTTTTACTAGACAAACTAATAGCGTTAACTCCAAGCATTGCTATATCATCCATAACTGTTGCAAGACGTTTTTCTATACCTTCATAAGCAGGTTCACTTATAAAGATAGTATCATTAGTATTAAGTTTAATAAATTTATCATAACCTTTAATTACTCTTTCTAAGTTTGCAAAAGGTTTTTCTTTTTCATCTGATATTAATACTACAGCATCTTTATCATTTAAGTTACTTAAGTCACCTATAACTCTTCTATCTATAGTTAAATAATTATTCTTTAAGGCATAGTTAATAGTATTTTGTAAGGAATGCCCCATAATAACAATCTTTCTATGAGTTTTACTAACTTCATCAAATATCTCTTGGATTCTATAGAAATGAGCGGGAAAGACTGTAGCGATAATTCTTCCTTTATTTTTAGCAAGGACATTTCTAATAAAATCACTTACTCTATTATTAGGACTAGTATAACCATCTCTTTCTGCATACATAGATTCTGAAAGTAAACAAAGTACTCCTTGTTTACCAACATAAGCTAGTTTACCTATATCTGTTTTATATAGACCAGTCTCTTTATGATCAAAAGTAAAGTCTCCTGTATAAACTATCGCTCCATCTTTAGTATATAATACATAGCATAAAGCATCAGGAATAGAGTGTGTCATAGATATTGGAAAGATACTTTCCTTACCAAACTCTAATTTATGATGTGGTTTAATCTCTATTAAATGACTCTTTTTAATCTCATCAAGAGTTAAATCTTGTCTTAATATTTCTAGAGTTAGTTTCGCTCCATAAATATTAACTTCAGGAATTTGCTTTAAGATATCAGGAACTGCTCCCATATTACCTTCATGACCATGACTTAAAAAGATACCTTTTATTCTTTTTCTATTTTTTATTAAATAATCAAAGTTAGGAATAATATAATCTATTCCCAGATTTTTTTCATTATCAAATTTACTTCCAGCATCAAATACATAGATGTTTTTATCTACTTCAACAACATACATATTTTTACCATTTTCGTTTAGACCACCTAAACTAAAAATTTTAATTTTACTCATTTTTTCTCCTTTCTTTTTATATAGAAACAAAACTTTACTAATTATACACTATTTTATTTATATTTTCAAATTAAAGTTTTTAATTAATATCTTATTTGTTTCTTTAATCTCTTTTTCAATACTTAAAGCTTCTAATTTATTTTCTACTAAATATTTAAAGTGATACCCTTTAATTTATAAGTTCTATAATTACCTAATAAATCAAGATATTTATCATGGGCAATATAAAGATTTCCTATTAAAAGCGAATTATTATAATTACGTCCTAAATTAGTAACAATTTCTCTTTCATAGTCTTGTTCTATAGAAGTTGTATCGATAATAGAACTATCAACTAAGATAGATATTCTTTCACATATTTCTGGATTTTTTAATGTTTCACTACTAGTTATAATATTTTTAATTCATTGATATTCATAATTATATAGCAAGTTTTTCTAAAGCATTTTTAGCAGCTAGTTGTTCTGCTTCTTTTTTACTGTTTCCTACTCCTTCTCCATAGATAATACCATCTACTCTTACTTGCATCTTAAAGGTTTTATCATGGGGAGGACCTGACTCAGAGATTAGTTCATAATAAAGACTCTTTTTATTAGTTTGCACTGCTTCTTGTAAAGCAGATTTATAATCAGAGAAAAATGTTACATTAGGATTAGTAACGTAAGGGACAATGATATCTAAAATTACTCTTCTAACAGTAGCATAGCCAAGATCTAAGTAAATAGCACCCATAAGTGATTCAAAGATATCAGCGACAATAGCTTTCTTTAGTTTACCTCCATGTATTTCTTCTCCATGACCTACTTTTATATAGTTATTAAGACCTAAACCTAAAGAATATTCATATAAAGCATTCTCACATACATAGCTTGCTCTTACTTTAGTCATAGTACCTTCATTTTCATCATGATTACGATATAAGTAATCAGCCATGACTAAATCAACAACAGCATCTCCTAAAAACTCTAATCTCTCATAATCTTTTTTCGCTCTATGTTCATTAGCATAAGATGAGTGAGAGAAAGCAACTTCATAGAGTTTTAAATTCTTAGGAATTATATTAAGTTTTTTAAATAATTCATCCATTAATTATCACTTCTTTCCATATATCTTCCCTAAAGCCAGTTAAAACAAAATTTTCTCCTACTAAAACAGGTCTTTTAACAAGCATACCATCAGTAGATAATAACTCAAGTTTTTCATCCAAAGTCATATTTGGTAGTTTATCTTTTAAATGTAGTTCTTTATATAAATTGCCACTCGTATTAAAGAAGCTCTTTATATCTTTACCACTAATTTCAAGAAACTTCTTTAATTCTTCTTTAGTAGGATTCTCAGTTACGATATTTCTATCAATATATTCAATATTATTATCATCTAAAAACCTTTTAGCTTTCCTGCATGTACTACATTTTGGATATTCAATAAATAAATACATAATAGTCCCTCTTTCCATACTTATTATACAGGAATTTAGAGTAAAAGAAAAGTAGTGATTAAAAAGATAACAATCACTACTCTAAATTAAGTTTATTTTTAAGGATATAGTTTGTTATTGGTGTAATTATCGCTGTAATAATAATTACAAGTCCTATTAATATTGCAAATAAAATATTTATTGAAGATAAAACACTTATTTCACTATCTAATTTACTTACAAAATCCGGACTAATTATTCCAATAAATGTAAGAGAAAAAGTAAAGTACATCTCATAGATAATATAAAGGATTATATAGGCAAGAAAACTAAAGCCTAGTTTATTAGTATTTTTTAATTGTCCTAGAGCGATAGATAAAAAACACACAGCAAGTCCTGAGATATATGCTACTATCATAAGAACTGTCATAAGTATTAACATAACTACAGCATCGCTTGGTATATCTCTAAAGACGTTAGCAACAGAATTTGCAAATGTTGTCCACTCTCCACTACCTATTACTAATATTATAATAGATATAAACATAACAACAAGACTTGTAATCATAGTAGTTACACCTGTTATAAATTTAGATGTTATAATAGTGCTTTTCTTAACTGGTAAAGTATTAATTAAATAACCTCGCTCAGTTGCAAAATCTAAATAGAAGTCTCTAATACTTAAGAAAAACGTTCCTACACCTAATACCATTAATATAATAGTATAACTTAATATCATTAATCCATTTAAAGTAGAAAATAAGTTAGATGTATCACTTAAATTATTAAGGATAACTGTTAATATAGTAATTACTAATGTAATTAGATATATTGGTAGTAAAGTCTTATAAAGATTCTTAAAATCATATTTTAATAATTTACTTAACATTTAAATTCCTCCCTAAATAAATCATTAATAGACATATTAGTTTCTTTTCTAATCTCATCAGTACTACCACTTCTTACAACTTTACCATTCTTTAAGAAGATTACTTCATCTAAAACTTTTTCTAAGTCACTGATTAAATGAGTTGAGATTAGTAATGATGCATCATTACTAAAATTAGTTAATATTGTATTAATAATGTAATCTCTTGCCGCAGGATCAATCCCTCCAATAGGTTCATCTAAAATATATAGTTTAGCCTTTCTACTCATAACAAGTATTAATTGTACTTTTTCTTTAGTACCTTTAGACATTGTCTTTAATTTTTGATTTAAATCTAATCCTAACTTACCTATTAACTCTTTCGCTTTATCTATTCTAAAGTCTTCATAAAAGTCTTTAAAATAGTTAAGTAACTCTAATACTGTCATATTATTATTTAAATAATTTTTATCAGGTAAGTAAGAGATTAACTTCTTAGTTTCAACTCCAAGGTCTAGTCCTTCTACTTTAATAGTACCAGAGTCTTCTTTTAATAAATCATTTATTAATTTAATAAGAGTTGTCTTACCACTACCATTAGGCCCTAAAAGTCCTACGATTTTACCTTTAGTAATGTTAAAGGTAACATCATCTAATACTCTATTATTACCATAACTTTTACTTACATGACTAACTTCTAATAAAGCCATTAAATTCCACTCTCCTTTAGTATTTTCTTAATATCAGTATCACTATATCCTAAAGATTTTAAATTATTAATAAAATCTTGATATAGACTCTTTGCAAGTAATCTTTTCTCTTTTAAGATAAACTCCCTATCTTCTGTAACATATTTACCACTAGTTCTAACTGTATAGATAAATCCCTCTTCTTCTAAACCTTGCAAAGCTTTTTGCATTGTATTAGGATTTACTTGATATTTAAGGGCAAAGTCACGAACAGAAGGTATTTTACTACTAGGTAATAACTCTCCTTTAAATATTTCTTTTTTAATTATTTCTTCTAGTTGTAAATAGATAGGTTTATCATTATCAAAAACATAACTTATAATTATCACCTCTTTTGTATTACTTAATTAATACAGTTATACAATAAATATATGTTAATGTCAAGAAAAAATACCAAATTAATATTTGATACTTGAATAATTTTTTTATTAATTTATTATTGCATTATTCTTGCATTATTATTGCATATAATAAGGGAATATTTTGAAATTAATAAGAAAAAACAGTAGAATCACTCAAAAAGAAATAAGCGATAATTTAGGAATAAACATCACTACTGTTGCTAGAAACTTAAAAGACTTAAAGAATAAAAATATTATTAATAGAATTGGTTCAAACAAAAACGGTCAATGGGAATTGTTATAACTCCATTGACTTTTTAATTCTTTAATTTAAAAGTTTTAGGAGCATAGTTATATATTAAGAATAAAGATATTACTGAATAAAGTATAACAAAGATTATCATAATAATTCCAAAGATAAATGTAGACATTTCTATTCTTGAAATATAATAACATGCCCAGTAAGTAATAATACTAGCGATAGTATAGGTGGTACTTTTCATTTCCATACCTATATTATAAGGCTGTAATAAGTAATATAAGACTAAATTATGTATAGAAAAGAATATAGACATTGAGATAATTGATAATATGATAATTATATAATTTAAAGGATTAGTAGTCCCCCCACTTAAATATAAAAGTATCGCTAGAGTTAAAGCAAGAACTATAGTTGGTAGTAAGTTAATAACTATTACTGTCTTTAGTCTTTCTTTAAACAATGATAAAACTATCTTAGGTTCTCTATAAAATCTATAGAATAACATAGAATGATCACAGTTCATAAACATAGCATTAGTAATATTTTTACCAGTATTAATAAAATACATTAAGAATAACATATAAGGTAAAAGTAATAAAGCAAATGTATTAATACCTTGTTTTAAGACAGGAATAAAGAAGATGAGTATTCCTAAAATAATTCCTATTATTAGTATGAACATAGTCATCTTTTTAGCACTATCAATTAAGATTTTACGATGACGTTTTACAAATAAATCATGGAAATAAGCAAAGCCGCTCTTATCACTAGTTATACCTTTATCAAGAGTAATCTGTTCTCTACTCGTTTTAGTAATTAATTCAGTATTATTAGAAGCATTTGCAACAAAAATATTATCATGTTTTAATAATTCTTTACATAGATATTGATAGTTATCATAAGTTAATACTTTTCTAAAAGATATTATTCCTAATATCAAAGTAATAATAAAAACTATATAGAAAATATTAACAGGTATTACTAAATTATAGTATGGTAATAAATAACCTATTAATAAAAGTGCTATTATTAAACAAAAGTATAAAGTCCAAGACTTAGGTTTATTCTCATTTATAATGATATTTTTCTTTTTCATACGATAAAAGTAAAATGCTACGCCAATTGATTTAACACTTACAGTAAATAATACTAACATTAAGGCTTGATACCAAGTAATAACATTAAAGAATAATAGTATTAAAGATACTAGTTGTCCTATAACAGTACTTCCTAAAAAATAAATAAAGTTAGGAATAATATAATCTTTCGCTTCCATTTTCATTAAGACTATTAAATAATATTTATCTCTTGTAGGATTAAATATTTCTGTATTAGAGAAACTTCCAATAAGTGCTAGAAATATATAGATATGTATTATGTAACTAACATCAAAACCTTTATAAAGAGTTAAAGGTAATAATAAGAATATATAAATATATAGTAGTTTATAACCAAAAGTCCTAATTATTTCTCTTATAATAAAGATTATAAAACTAATTACTTTAAAACTATTAAAGCTATAGAACTTAGTAGGTATTATTTTACCTATTAAAGGTAATTTACTAATACCATAGATAATCTGATTAACAGTATAAGCATTCTTTACTTTTAAAGATATTAAAAAGTTATTAAGCATCTTCTTCACCTTTTAAGATATTAATTATTTTATTCTTTAATTCTTTATCTGTTAGTTCATCTCTTTTTATTTCTAAAAGTTCCCCCTTATTTAAAACTACTATCTCATCACATAAATCTAGGGCAAGTTCCATAATATGAGTAGAAAAGATTAATATTCTATTCTTTTTCATCTTCTTTAATAACTCTTTCATCTCTTCTGCTACTACAACATCAAATGATGTTAAAGGCTCATCTAATAATAAAATATTTGGACTTGCTATTAAATAGATTAACATTTGCATTTTATTCTTCATACCATGAGAATAATCTTTCATAAGCTTATCTCTATCTTCTTTATCTATTTTAACTATATCAAAATATTCATCTATAGTTTTTAAATCTTTAATGTTATCTTTATTAATATCTATAAAGTATTTTAAAAACTCTCTTCCTGTTAGAAATTCAGGTACTACAGGTGTTGATAGAACATAACCTATATCACTACTTTCTATTATTTTATTAGACTTTCCATCACTTAAATAGAACTCTCCGCTATCACACTTTAAATCTTCATTTAAGCAGTTAAAAAAAGTAGTCTTCCCTGCTCCATTTCTTCCTAATAATCCATAAATCTTACCACTTTCAAAAGTAAAATTAATATTTTTAAGTACACACTTTTTATCAAAGCTTTTATTTAGATTTTCTATCACTAACTTCATAATAACTCCTCATTTCTTTTTAAGTCTATCATAGATGAAATTAAATGACAATATCTATAATTTTTACTTAAAATTATATCTTATACAGTGGTAAAAATTACCAGTAAAAACTTTATATTTTTAATTGTTATAAGATATATAATATGTTACTATATATTTAGGAACATTTAATAGTTGGGTGGGGCCTCAGAAAGGAGGTCGATATAATGAACAAGAAAGATTCATTGATCGTTGCTTTAGTAGTTATAATCCTTTTCCAAAATCTATTACTGCTTTTAGCTTTAATATAGAAAAGCCACCTAACTCACAGCGTTGAATTAGGTGGAACAACAATTATATAGGTTTCACTCAACACGGTAATATTAAGTGTTCCTACTTTTTTATTTTATGCAAATTTCTTTGACATATTAATAGTATCACAAAATATTATATTTTTCAAGTTATAGAGATTAAAAACTACTATAATATTTTTCTATATTATAATTGCTTATAATATCTTTACTTATCTTAAGATTACCTCTGCCAATTCCTAGATTATGATTTTCTTTATTAGTACCATGATAGTCACTTCCTCCTGATATCAAAAGGTTCCTTTCCTTTGCAAAATCAAGTAAATAATTAGTTTGTTTATCACTAAACGTTGTATAAAAACACTCTACTCCATCTAAAGCAACTTCATTATAAAGCTTATCTAGAAAGTTTTCTGTATCAGTAAATTTATATTGATAAGGATGTGCTAAGAAAGCAATACCACTATTTTCATGAATAAGTTTTACTATTTCTTTAATAGGAGGTTTAAACTCAGCATGATTTATAAACAATTTACTTTTAGGATTAGTTAATCCTTTTCTATAGAAATTACTAAAAGATGCCCAAACGTCTTCTTTTAGTTTTTCTTTATTATTTTCGTATTTTACTAATTCTTCATATATTCCACGTTCAAAAAAACTCATTTTTAAACTTTTTATCTCTTACTCTCTTAAGATGAAACTCTAAATCTAGTTCTTTTATTTTATCAAGTAATCTATTATAAAGAATATTGGTCCTTTTATTAACCAACTCATCGCTATAAAATTCTTCTAAATATTTATTAATATTTTTATAATCAAAGCCATAACCTAATACTTCAATTAATCTATTATCAAAGCTAGTAGTAAATTCACATCCTACTAATATATCGCCTTTATACATTTCTTTTACATTAAAATTTTCCATTTCATAGTAGGCTTTACAAGTATTATGATCTGTTATAGAAATAACTTCTAAACCTAAAGACTCAGCTTTTTCTAACAGTTCTTTAACTGTATCTGTTCCATCAGAATAAGTTGTATGCATATGTAAATCTATCATTATTATTCTCCTTTGTATATTTTCAAAGCCATACCTAATATATCACCATATTTTTCAAGATAATTTTTAGTATGTTCTGTCATATTAGTAGGCAAATTATTTACATTAAACCACTCTAACTTTTTACTTTCATTATCATTTACTTTTAAGTCTCCACTATATTTCTTTACTACATAGATAGCAGTTATATCATATAACTTATCTCCATTAGGATATTCTCTATAAGTATCTTTTCCTGATAACACTTTAACCATCTCTAAATCTATAATATCTAAGTTAGTCTCTTCTTTTAATTCACGTCTTGCGACATCTTCAAAACTTTCGCCTAACTCCATCGCACCACCCGGAAAACCATACTGATTATAATCAGTTCTAAGCTGCATTAACACTTCATCTTTATCGTTAAATACAAACAAGCCTACTCCTGCTGTTAAAATAGGAGCATGTCCTACATATTTTCTTAAATCTTTTATATAACTCATACTAATTCCTTTCTCATTATATATCTTATTTTACCACCATACATTAACTTCTCTTTATACTTTTTATAACCAATATTCTCTAAACTCTTAAGGCTTGCTAAATTATCAGGATGAACAGTTGCATAAGGGTATTTTATATTTGAGGTTTCAAATTGGAACTTCAAAGCATTATCCTATTTATCAGTTAACCCAATCTTAAATTCGTTTCTTGTATCTTCAATTACATTTAACATATATTTCGCCTCTTGTTTTGTAACTTCTCTATGGTCATATCGTAAAGAACAATTTAGCTAATGTCGTAAGAAAAATATATAAATAACCTTTCACTTATATAATATACACTTTATTAATTTTCTTTTCGCAAATTTAATAATGTTATAGATTCTAAATGATAAGTATTAGGAAATTCATCTACTAGTTTAATAGATTTAAGAGAGTAATTACTATCTAAAAGATTAATATCACGAGCAAGGGTTAAGGGATTACATGAAACATAGATAATATTTTTTACTTTTAAAGATAAGAGAAATTCTATTAAATCTTTAGAAATACCACTCCTTGGAGGATCTAAAATAATAGTATCAGGAATATAATCTATTTTTTTAATGACTTTACTAACATCTCCTAAATAAAACTCTGTATTAGTAACATTATTCAACTTAGCATTATTTTTTGCATCCCTCACTGCATCTTCTACAACTTCAATACCAATTACTTTTTTAGCATAGTCACTTACTAATAAACTAATTGTACCTGTACCACAGTATAAATCATAGATAGTATTACTATTTAGTCCTTTTAATAAATTAATAACTTCTTTATAAATTAAACTAATACCCTCTTTATTTACTTGAAAGAAAGAATCTTTTCTTACCATAAACTTTTTAGATAAAACCTCTATCATTAAAGATGGAACACCACTAATTAGTTCATTATTATAGTATAAGGAACTTACCTTAGGTGAGAAGAACTCTTTAATTGATTCTTTACTTTCTTTACCTTCTAATATTAACATAAGTTTACCATCTAAAGATTTAATAATGGCCTTATTTAGTTTCTTATGTACCTTAATAAAAGAATTTAAAGAGGCCGTTAAAGTTATAATATCACTATCTAATAAATTGCATTTATCAACCTCTATTAAATTATTAGTCTCTTCTTCATAATAACCTAACTTATCTTCCTTAATATGATAAGTTACTTTATTACGATAGTTATAACATTTAGTAGGAATTATTTCTAAAGTATCTAAATTATAATTTGTATATTTAGAGAAAATATTCTTAACAGTGTTCTTTTTAAACTCTAACTGTTCATCATAAGTTAAATGTCCTATCTGACATCCTCCACAAGTTTGATAATAAGGACAATAAGATACTTTAAGGGTATCACATCTTTTACCTATAGAATATCTTTTCTTATCCTTTACTATATCAATAGAAACTTCTTCTCCTAATCTTACTTTAGGTATAAAGATAACTTTATTATCTATTTTAGCGATTCCTCTACCTTGATGGTCATAATCTATTATTTTTACTAACATACACTTCACCTAATAACAGATTACTACAAAAAAGGAACTATTTCTAGCCCCTTGATAATTTCTTTAAATCTATCTTAATTCTGAAAGTAGTTGCAAGTGTTATATTGTTAGTTGCATTTACTTTCAGAATTAAGAAAATATTAATGAAAAATATTAATGCTTTACAACTTTAATAATTTGTTATATTATAAGTAAACAAAAGGAGTAATAATTATGTTTGAAAGAAATAATATTGATGATTTATTTTTAGCAAGTATCACTGTTTTATATCCCAATAAAGATATAGTAACAGATAGTATTGGTAGTAATTTTATAATGAGCGAATTAGGATATGGATATATAACAATTTTAAAAAAAGATGGAGAAAAATATATTGATTTAAATGATACTAAAAAAGAAATAACTACTACTAGAAATCCAAATAAAACCAGTTATATAATAGATTATATGGAACCATTAAGTAAGTATTATACTAGTGATGGAAAAAAGAAAAAGGTTTTTAGTAATAGACAAGCGATTAAAATGGCAGAAACATATTATGATGAATTTGATAAAGATGAAAAAGAAGCACAAAAAGTAAAAGTTTATAAATAAGAGAGGTTAAATGGCTCTTTTTTATTTTAATAATAATCTCTATTTTGGTAATACTAGAAATAAAATATAATGTTTAAATATAAGCGATTTTAGATATAAAAACACTTGATATTCACCGGTTTTTATCATATAATGATAAAAAGAGGTGAAAAAATGATAATAACAAGCGATATAGCAAAACAATATTTAACAAAATATTCTAATAAAAATACTAGATTATCTAGAGATGTTAGAGATGGAAAACTAATCAAGATAAGAAATGGTTTATATGAAACAGAGGCGAATACTCCTTCATATTTACTAGCTGGAAGTATTTATGGTCCATCATACATATCTTTTGAATATGCACTTTCCTATTATGGATTAATTCCTGAAAGAGTAACTACTATAACTTGTGCTACTTTTAATAAGAAAAAGAAAAAAAAATATGATACACCATTTGGCACATTTACTTATAGAGATGTTCCATCATTAGCATATCCAGAAGAGATAATTTTAAAAGAAGAAAATAATTATTCATATCAAATAGCAACTCCTGAAAAAGCTTTATGTGATAAATTATATACATTAAAATCATTAAAAAATTATTCTAATTTAGAAAAGATGTTATTTGAAGATTTACGTATAGATATAGAAGAGTTTAAAATATTAAATACTGAAAAAATAGAAAAACTAAGTAATTTATATCATTCAAGAAATATAGTATTACTTGCAAAATATAAAAGGAGGAACTTTCAATGAATAATATAATAGAACAAATGCTTTCAAAATATGAAATTAAAAATATTACTGATGAAATAAATGCTTTAAAAGAAATTATTCAAGAAATAGTATTATTAGGATTATCTAGGAGTGGATTTTTTGATAAGGCAGCCTTTTATGGAGGAACTGCTTTAAGAATTTTTTATAAGTTAGATAGATTCTCAGAAGATTTAGATTTTGCCCTAATCTCCCCTAATAAAGATTTTGATTTAAGTAAATATTTTAGTTATATAGAAAAAGAACTTAAAGCCTATGGATTAAATATGGAAGTTAATACTAAACAGAAAAGTACATCTTCTAATATAACTTCAGCCTTTGTAAAAGGTGATACATTAGAACATATCTTAAAATTTTTTCCTAATGAAGAAAGCCATAATTATGATCATATCTTAAAAAAAATTAAAATAAAATTCGAAGTTGATATTAACCCACCAGACAGTGCTACTTATGAAGACGTGTATAAATTACTACCAAGTCCACATCAAATTAAACTATATGATAAAGAATCTTTATTTGCTAGTAAAATTCATGCTATTCTATGTAGAAACTGGAAAACAAGGACTAAAGGAAGAGATTTATATGACTATATATTTTTTCTAGCTAATAACACAAGTGTTAATTTAGAACTTTTAAAAAATAAATTAATTGCATCAAATTATATAGATGCTAATAGTAAATTTGATATAAATATACTAAAAGAATTACTAATTAAAAAATTTGAAATAATTAATTATGAAGAAGCGAAAGAAGATGTAATACCATTTATTAAAAATGTAGAAAGTTTAACTATGTGGAATAGAGATTTTTTTGTAAGTATTACTGAAAAACTAAATTAAGTAAAAATTTATAGAGAAGAACAGATTAAAAGTTCTTCTTTTATTTTATAAAAATTATTATTTTGGTAATACTAAAAGTGAAACGAGGTGAAGTTATGCTTGTAGATGAGATTAAAAAAGCTTTTGGAAACTCTACTGATTTAATAGTTAGACCTTTTATTATCGATAATAGAGAAATTACTCTTGTTATGAGTGAAGTTTTAGGTAGTTCAAGTTATGTTAATGACTTTATTTTAAGACGTCTTTTAACTATTAAGTTTCAAAGTAATGATATAGGAAGTGAACTTCTTAACTTTATTCCTACTAATAATGGTAAAATATTAAATAAATTAAGCGATATGACTGATTATATTTGTATGGGCTTTGCTCTTATTCTTTTTAGTGATACGGAAGCGATTGCAATTGAAGCAAGGGCTACAGTAGATAGAGGTATACCTATTGTTAATAATGAAGCTAGTATAACAGGGAGTAAAGATGCTTTTAATGAGAATTTTAATACTAATATTGGTCTTATTAGAAGAAGAATAAGAGACTGTAATTTATATGTAGATGGTATGTTTGTGGGAAGGTCTAGTAAGACTAAGATAGGTATTTTATATATGAATAATATCGCTATTAAGAAAAATGTTGATAATATTAAGAATAAGCTTAAAAAAATTAATGTAGATGGAATACTAGATACAGGTAATTTAAAGAGTTATTTAGATAGTAAGACTAACTTTTTCTTTCCAACAATTACATCAACTGAACGTCCTGATAAAGTCGCTCAAGCTTTACTTGAAGGTAAGATTGCTATTGTCTCTGATAACTCTCCTTTTGTTTTAATTACTCCTACTTTCTTTGTAGATTACTTACATACTAGTGATGATTATTATGAGAAAGCGATTAATACTTCTTTTATTAGAATAATAAGATTTCTTGCTTTTATAATCGCTATATTTACTCCTGCCCTATACATTGCCCTAACTACTCATAATCAAGACATATTACCTTTATCTTTATTCTTAAATTTTATGGAACAACGAGATACTGTCCCCTTCTCTGCTTTAATAGAAGCATTATTTATGAGTATATCCTTTGAAATACTAAGAGAAAGTGATATTAGAAAGCCTGCTAGTATGGGTACATCAGTCTCTATTTTAGGAGGCCTAATTCTAGGAGATGCAGCAGTCTCCGCTGGTATTATCTCTCCTATTATGATAATAGTTATTTCTATATCAGCAATATCAGGTCTTGCCTTCTCATCAGTTGAAATGATCTATGCTCTAAGATGGTGGAGGTTTATTCTTCTATTTCTTGCAATGTTTTTTGGACTATTTGGAATATTCGTTGGTTTCATTATCCTTCTAGCATCCCTAGTTACAACATCATCAGAAAGTCTTCCTTACCTCGCCCCATTCTCTCCTTTTATTAAAGAAGAGATTAAAGATACTATTGTTAAAGGAAATCATAAAAAGACAAGATTTAGAAATCCACTTCTTACAAAAAATAGAGTAAGGGAGAAAGAGATATGAAAAAGATTATTATATGTTTAATAGTATTATTACTATTTTTAGGATATACTCCATATAACGAATTAAATAGTCTAGCAGTTGTTGACACTCTAGGACTAGACTTTACTGATAATAAATATACTTTATATCTAAATGTTATTAATGATGATAATAAGGTTTATACAATTACAGGTAATAGTTTAGGAGAAGTATTTTTAAAAGCTAGAAATATTGATAATAAAAAAACTTATTATAAGCATCTAGAAGTTGTTATTTTTAACACTAATATTTTAAATAATACTACTCTTAACTTTTTTAAAGATGAATTTACTTCTATTGACTATTTAGTACTTGCAACAGAAGATAAAGTAAATGATTTATTTCAACTTTATCATAAAAGAAGAGATTATAAAAGTTTTATAAAAAAAGAAAAAGAAATGAGTGGTTCTATTATAAATACTACTTTTAAAGATCTTTTAAGTAGTAGTTTAGATGATGTTAAAGATGGCTTTATACCACTTATTAGTTATAAAGAAAATCTTATAAGCAAAGGTATCTTTATACCAAGTAAAAATATTTCTTTAAATGAAGAGATAGCAAGAGCAAGTTTTCTACTTAATGATAAAATAGATTCTTTTAATACAAAGATAAAGCTTAATAATAAAAGTTATGAAGCAAGTTTATATAATTTAAAAACTAATACTAAATATAAAGATAATACTATTAATATAAAGATAACTGGTAATATTGATTCTCCTGATAGTAATGATTTGACTGAGTTAAAAAAGGAGTCTATTAAGATGTTAGAAAATGATATAGAAGAATTATTAAATAGTGAAAAAGATAATAAGTATAATATTTCTAATACTATTAATCATATTTATTTACAGACTAGAAAACTTGATTATGATACCTATAAAAACACTAAATTAAGTATAGATATTAATCTATTAGAAAAGGAGAAGAACAATTATGACTAATAAAAAGATAGGCTTATTACAACTAGCAAGTTTAACCTTTTTTCTTTCTATAGCATCTTTTCCTTTATTTATAAGAAAAGTAATTAATATTAGTAAAAGTGATACTATTATTAGTATTATCTTTGGATGTCTATTAACATTAATAATATTTAAAGTTATCTTAGTTCTAAGAAAAAAAGTAAAACCTAATAACAAATATTTAAATATCTTTACTTCTTTAATATTATCTCTTATCTTTATATATCTTTTATTAGAAACTACTAACTTTATTAAAGATACTTATTTAAGTAGTGGTAACTTCTATAGTATTCTTATTCTTTTACTACTTATGTGTATAGTAGCTTCTATAAGAGAGTTTAAAGAACTTGCTAGTCTTTCTTTAATACTTATATTTATTTTTATTCCTTTATTTGCTATTAATATTATAGGTAGTAGTTTTAGTCTAGATTTAACTTATTTAAAGTTTCCTTTTACTAGTGATATTACTAATATAATTAAAGGTAGTCTATTATTTTTTATCTATGAAATAGTTCCCCTATCATTACTTTTATTTATTCCTTATAAAGAAGTTGATAATAGAAAAAAACAAGATAAATATTTATATCTTGCTTTAATTTCTGGCATTTTAGTAATAATTATAGAGTATTTACTATTATATTTTTCTTATAGTACTAATCTTTTAACTAGTTATAACTATCCTTTTATGTTATTAATTAATAGTTTATCTAGTACTTTTATCTTAGGTAGACTTAGTTATATTATAAGTTTCTATTTATTATTTTCAACATTAATAACTCTATCACTAATTATATGTGTAGTTAAGCAGTTAATGTTGAACAAGTATAACCTAAAGATTCAAGATTAGATCTTTG
Organism: Candidatus Onthousia faecipullorum; assembly: GCA_018715925.1. GTDB lineage: Bacteria > Bacillota_I > Bacilli_A > RF39 > UBA660 > Onthousia > Onthousia faecipullorum. The sequence goes on along the minus strand of DVKQ01000069.1, from coordinate 1,013 downwards.
ATCATTTAAAGGTTGGAAAAATGTATCTAAACTAGTATTAGTAGCATTAGCAGCTTTTTTTTCTTTAGTTAATACAAATACAGTAGATAAACCATCTGTCGCTTCTTCTGTTAAGCCTGTACTTCTAATAAAATTTATCTCTGTTAATACAGGATTATCTGTAACAGTAGTATCTACTACTTCAGGTTGTTCATAACTAAATGTTACTTTATTTAAAGTATCATTACTGTAATTGCTAAGGACAGTAACATTATATATCATAGTACCTACTACTACTTCTTTTCTACAAGTTAAAGCAGTAGCAGTACCTGATTCATTATTGTTAGAGTTATTTATATTAACAGTGTTTTCTTCCCTAAAAAATATTCTTGTTAAAGGAGGAATTGCTATTAATATAATAAAAAGTACTATTAAAATATATATGAAGATATTAATTATTGAACTTTCTTTTTTTTCTTTCATTAAAGCTCCTCCTCAATTTTCTCATGCACTTCTTTATCTAATTTATCTTTTCTTCTAATATTAATAACAAATTTAGTAATATAATATATTAAGAAAAATAAAGGAATTACAGGAAATACGATAAAGAAATAATATAACATAAGATTTTCATCTACGGCATTTAATTCTCTAACATTTTCTGTAAAGGCTAAAGAGAAACCTATTGATATTGATAAAAGTATGGCTGTAAATAAAATACCTATTGCATTAGACCAATAATTCATAACAAAATTAACTCTATTAGAGTCTTTCTTTTTATTACGATGTTCATATATTTTAAGACCTATATAAAATATAATATAAATAACTATTAAAGGAATAATTACATAAAATAATAATACTTTTAAATTTTCTTCACTATAAACCGTTTGTGTCACTTATCATGATTATAGGTAAGGCTTTGGCTCTGTATCCTCCGCCTTTTCCCCAATCCTACACCGTACGGGATTATTTCTAATCATACGGCGTGCCATCAAAGTTAGTCTTTTACTTTTACTCTGTTTATATTATAG
>DVKQ01000068.1 GCA_018715925.1 Candidatus Onthousia faecipullorum | reverse complement strand
TATGTTTAGATTGCAATAGGACATTTTGTTTTGTAAATTGGTTTATACTTACCTATAGATACTTTATAATAGGACATTTTGTTTTATAAATACTTATGAAAAAAGCGGACATTTTGTTTTATTAATCACAGTATATTTGAAATCTTCTTGAATTTACTTCTTTTTTTTGATAAAATATACATTGAAAAGAATAGATAAGGGCAAAAGATATTACTTTTGTATCTTTTTTTTGAAATCTTGAAGGATGTGAAATAATGGCAGTAAAATATGATGATAGTTCAATAAAAATTTTAGAGGGATTAGAAGCAGTGCGTAAAAGACCTGGTATGTATATTGGTTCTACTGATAAAAGGGGTCTTCACCATTTAGTATGGGAAATTGTTGATAATGCTATAGATGAAGCGATAAATGGCTATGGTAAACATATTGTTATAACAATACACTCTGATAAAAGTGTTAGTGTAAGTGATGAAGGTAGAGGTGTACCTGTTGGGATGCATGCATCAGGTAAACCTACTCCTGAAGTTATCTATACTGTACTTCATGCTGGTGGTAAATTTGAAGAAGCAGGCTATAAAGTATCAGGTGGTCTTCATGGTGTTGGTGGTAGTGTAGTTAATGCTCTATCTAAATGGATGGAAGTAACTATAAAAAGAGATAAAGGAGAGTATTTTATTCGTTTTGAAAATGGTGGTAAAGTAGCAGTTCCTTTAAAGAAAATAGGTACTACTAATAAAACAGGAACTACTGTTAGATTCTTACCTGATCCTGAGATATTCTCAACTACAAACTTTTCATATACAACTATTTGTGAAAGAATGCAGGAGTCTGCTTTTCTTCTTAAAGGACTAACTATCGAAGTACATGATGAAGAAGATGATAGACATGCTAAGTTTTGTTATGAAACAGGATTAGTTGCCTTTGTTGAATATTTAAATGAAGATAAAACTACTCTACATAATGTTTTAGACTTTGAAGGAGTTAAGAATAAAATAAATGTTGAAATCGCTATGCAATATACTGATACATATCAGGAAAATATTGTATCATTTGTTAATAATGTTAAAACTAGTGATGGTGGAACTCATGAAGTAGGATTTAAAACTGCCCTAACTCGTGTATTTAATGACTATGCTAAAGCAAATGGTTTTATTAAAGGTAAAGAGAAAGCTCTTGAAGGTAGTGACGTTAGAGAAGGTTTAACTGCTGTTATTTCCCTAAAAATACCAGAAGACTTGTTACAATTTGAAGGACAGACTAAGGGAAAACTAGGAACACCACAAGCTAGGACGATAGTAGATTCTATTGTTACTGAGAAATTACAGTTTTACTTAGAAGAGAATAAAGCGATTGCAACTGAGATAATTAATAAATCATTAAAGAGTAAAGTTGCAAGAGAAGCGGCTCGTAAGGCAAGAGAAGAGGCACGTAAGGGTAAGAGTAAAAATCCTAAGGAGCGAGCATTATCTGGTAAACTTACTCCTGCTCAGTCTAAAGATAAATCTAAAAAAGAATTATTCTTAGTAGAGGGGGATTCTGCAGGTGGTTCTGCTAAACAAGGAAGAGATAGAAAGTATCAAGCGATACTGCCTTTACGTGGTAAAGTTTTAAATACAGAGAAAGCTAAAGTAGAAGATATCCTAAAAAATGAAGAAATTAATACCATGATTTATACAATAGGAGCAGGATATGGAGCTAACTTTGATATAAATGACTGTGAATATAATAAAGTAATTATCATGAGCGATGCTGATGAAGATGGTGGACATATTCAGTGTTTACTTCTAACATTCTTCTATCGATATATGAAACCATTAATAGAAGATGGAAGACTTTATGTAGCACTTCCTCCGCTATTTAAAATCCAAAGTGGTAAAAATATAGAATATGCTTATACTGTAGAAGAGATGAAAGAGAAGTCTAAAGGTAAGAAATGTGAAATCCAAAGATATAAAGGTCTTGGTGAAATGAATGCTGATCAGTTGTGTGAAACTACTATGAAACCTGGTACTCGTACTTTAATCAGAGTTAAAATAGAAGATGCTCAACTAGCAGAAAAGCGTGTATCTGTTCTTATGGGAGATGATGTCGCTCCTCGTAAAGAGTGGATAGATGAAAATGTTGAGTTTACTTTGGAAGATAATTATAAGATTTAGGTGAGAAGTCTATGAAATATAAAAATGGAGAAGAGTTTTTAAATAGTCTATATAATAATATGCATATGGAAGAAGCTGTCATACATGCGGGAGAGAAAAATGATAGTCCTACTGAAAAGATTGGAAAGTATATAGAAAGACTTGAAAGAGTGCATGATATAGCAAAAGATAATCCTCATAAAATGGAAGTATTGAAGCAGTTTTATTATAATAAATATGTAATAAAAGAATTGCCGGATAGTTATATTAATTTAGAGAAAAAAATCGCAAGAGAAAGAGGTTATGGAGATATTTCTATAACAGATGAAATGAAAGAAGAAATGCTTTTGGGTGTGCAAAAAGAACAAGAAAAATCTCTTGATATGTGGATAGACTATTTAACAAGTGATGATGCAATGTACCCAATGTGGTTTAAACATTATGCTTTTAGAGGAATGTTAAAATTAAATAAGTTTGATAAAGAAAAAGGAGAGTTTGGAAGAAGAAGTAAAACCACGACAGAGGCTTTTATAGAATTAAATAGCGAAGCACTAGCAAGAGTATATGATACTTTGGCAAAAGAAATAGGAATTAATGAAGAGATAGATGAAGAAACAAAGAAAGTCTTGGAAAAAGGAGAAAGTTTTAAGAAATTATATGAATATTATTTAATAAACACAGGTTATGTAAATAGAGGTAATGATACAGATGGTATATGGGTAAAATATGACCAAGGTAGTGATTATAAGCCATTATGGGAGTCTCTTCAAGGTAAAAATACAGGTTGGTGTACTGTTGGAGAAGAGACAGCTAAAACACAACTTTCTAATGGTGATTTTTATGTATACTATACAAAAGATAAAGAAGGAGTATATAAAGAACCAAGAATTGCTATTAGAATGGATGGCAAAAATAAGATAGGAGAAGTAAGAGGAGTAGGAGAACATCAGAACTTAGAAGGTTGTATGACTTCTATTGCTGAAAAGAAACTAAATGAATTTCTTGATAAAGATAAATACTTAAAAAAAGTTAACAATATGAAAATGTTAACAGAAATAGATAATAAAGTTAATAAAAATTTAGAATTAACAAAAGAAGAACTTATTTTTTTATATCAAATATATTCTAATATAGAAGGATTTGGTTATGAAGAAGATCCTAGAATCGAAGAAATACAAGATAAAAGAGATATTAAGAAAGATTTTGCTCTTATATTTAATTGTAAGGAAGAAAATGTTGGAACAAAAATTTCTGATCTTAAGAAAAATAATGTTATGTGGTTTTACGGTGATTTAATATATTATGGAGAAATGTTAACAGATAAATTTAAAAAATTGCAAATTATAGTAGGAGATGCTTATTTTCCTAATTTAGTAAGTGCCGAAGGCTTTGAAAATTTACAATATATATGTGGAAAGGCAATTTTTCCTAAATTAAAGAGTGCTAAAGGATTTAGAAATTTGAAAAATATAAGTAAAATTGCATATTTTGATAGTTTAGTAAGTGCTGAAGGTTTTGATAGTTTAGAAAATCTTAATTATGAGGTTGATTTTCCTAAATTAATGAGTGCTGAAGGCTTTGAAAGTTTACAAAGTATAGGTGGTTCTGCTATTTTTACTAATTTAATTAGTGCTAAAGGTTTTGATAATTTAAAAAATATTAGAGGAAAAGCTTATTTTCCTAAGTTAAGCAGTGCTTTAGGATTTTATAGTTTACAAAATATAGAAAAAGAAGCTAAATTTCCTGGTTTAGTAAGTGCTGAAGGCTTTGAAAGTTTAGAAAAAGTAAATGGTGAAGATGCAATAAAATTTAAAGAAGAAATTAATAGTAGAGGAAGTAAAACGTTATAAGGAAGTGATAAATAATGGCAAAGAAAACAGAAACTGAAGAAGTATTAGAACGTATTTGGGACTATACTCTTGAAGATATAATGGGAGAGAGATTTGGAAGTTATTCTAAATATATTATTCAAGAACGTGCTATACCTGATGCAAGAGATGGACTAAAACCAGTACAAAGAAGAATCCTTTATTCTATGTATAAAGAGAAAAATACATATGATAAAGGATATCGTAAAAGTGCTAAGACAGTAGGAGACGTTATAGGTAATTATCATCCCCATGGTGATTCATCTATTTATGATGCTATGGTCCGTATGAGTCAGTCTTGGAAGACTAGACTTCCTTATATTGATATGCATGGTAATAATGGTTCTATCGATGGAGATAGTCCCGCTGCCTATCGTTATACAGAAGCACGTCTATCTAAAATTTCTAATGAAATGTTACGTGATATTAATAAAGATACAGTAGAAATGGCTCCTAACTTCGATGATACAACTTTAGAACCTACTGTACTCCCAGCCCGATTTCCTGCACTTTTAGTATACGGTGCCATGGGTATTTCTGCAGGATATGCTACTAATATACCTCCTCATAATTTAGGAGAAGTAATAGATGCAACTATTCATAGAATTGATAATCCTAACTGTTCCTTAGATACCCTAATGAAATATGTTCAAGGACCAGACTTTCCTACAGGTGGTATTGTTGAAGGTATTAAAGGAATAAGAGAAGCTTACGAAACAGGTAAGGGTAGAGTTATTATTAGAAGTAAGTATGCTTTTGAAGGTAACTCTTTAGTAATAACAGAGATACCTTTTGAAGTTAATAAAGCCCTACTTGTTAAAAGAATCGATGATATTCGTCTTGATAAAAAAATAGATGGTATTGTTGAAGTTAGAGATGAATCTGCAGAAGATGTTAGAATTGTTGTTGACTTAAAGAAAGGAACTAACAAAGAATTAATAGTTAATTACTTATTAAAAAATACAGATCTGCAAATTAGTTATAATTTCAATATGATTGCCATTGTTAAGAAAAGACCACGTCTTTTAGGTTTAAAACAAGCTCTTGATGCTTTTATAGACCATCAAAAAGAAGTAATTACTCGTCGTAGTCAGTTTGATTTGGATCATGCTAAGAGTGAATTACATATCGTTGAAGGACTTATTAAATGTTTATCTATTCTTGATGAAGTAATACAGGTTATTAGAGCAAGTAAGAATAAAGCAGATGCTAAAGAGAATTTAGTTAAAGAGTTTGATTTTTCTATGGCTCAAGCAGAAGCAATTGTAACATTACAACTATATCGTTTAACTAATACTGACGTTGTAGAGTTAGAAGAGAGAATGGCTACTTTAAAGAAAATAATAGAAGGACTAACAGCAATACTAGGTAATGAGGAAGTTTTAAAGAAAGTTATGAAGGATGAATTACGTAAAGTACGTAATGAATATGCACTACCTCGTCTTACAGAAATAAAAGATGAGATAACAGAGATAAGAATAGATACTACTGTAATGATACCTAAAGAAGATGTTATTGTTACTTTGAGTAAAGATGGTTATATTAAAAGAACTAGTGTTAAGAGTTATAGTGCATGTAATGAAGAAGAGACTACTCTAAAAGAAAATGATTACTTAATAGGTATGTATGAAGCTTCTACTTTAGATACCTTACTTGTCTTTACTAATCAAGGTAACTTCTTATTTATACCAGTTCATACTATTTATGATTTAAAATGGAAAGAACTTGGTAAACATGTTAGTAATCTAGTACCTTTAGGAGAAGGAGAAGAAGTTATATCTTGCCTACTTGTTAAAGACTTTAAGAAAGATGTTAATGTTATAATCTCAACTACTAACGGTATGATTAAAAGAACAAGTCTATCTGACTTTAAGATAACTAGAACATCTAAGCCTAGTAGTTGTATTAAACTAAAAGATGACGATACTGTTGTTGATGCTATGTTAGATACTAATCCTGATATCTTCATTGCAACAAACTTAGGATACGGCTTATGGTTTGATAAAGAAGAAATACCTATTGTTGGTATAAAAGCTAGTGGAGTTAAAGCAATTAACTTAAAAGATGATACTGTAATTAGTACAATTAACTTTGATGAATCTACTAATGACTATCTTGCAATTCTTACTGATAAAGGTACAGGTAAGAGAGTTAAACTAAAAGATTTTGAAAAGAGTAGTAGAGCAAGAAGGGGATTAATGACTATAAGAGATGTTAAGACTAATCCATATCATGTTATTAAAGCATTAATTCCATCTAATAAAGACCATATAGGACTTAAAAATGGTGATATTACTTTAATAAAACCAACAGAATTACCTATTACTGATAGATATTCTACAGGTAGTACTATTAATAAAAAAGGACTAACTAATGCTTTTCTTTATAAGACATTAGAAAAGTCTACTGAGAAAGAAGATACTACTCCTAAGAAAGATCAAGTATCACTTGAAGATATAGATAAAAGATTAATGACTATAGATGACTTTTTGAAATAAGTCATCTTTTTTTTGCATATTATTTATTAGGTGATGTTTATGTCTAAAGAAAGTTTTAAAGAATTTATTAAAAAAAGACCAGAACTGGCCCAAGCTGTCTTCAATAATAAAACTACTTTTCAAAAGTTATATGAAGCATATGATATGTATGGAGAAGAAAGTACTGTCTTTGATGAGGTTTTAACCAAAAAAAATGAGGTAAAAGAGAGTACTTCTACTTCATTTAAAGAGATAACTAATTTATTTAGAAATATTGACCTAGATACTGTTCAAAAAAGTGTTAATGGACTACAGAAGGCCGTGAGTTTAATTAGTGAAATAGTACCTAAAAATAATAATGAATATGTACCAAACTATGAAGAGAGACCTATTAATAAATATTATGAGGACTAATGCAAGTAGAGGTAAGATTAAAGATTAAGAGTAATCCTAATCTTTATAGATATCTAAGAGAAAATTCTTATTGGTATAAATATCTTAATAGAAGTCCCTTATTCCTAAGAAGGTTAGAAGAAGAAATGAAAGAAAAATATCGTTTAAGGTCAGTAGATAAAATAGAAAATATTTCTAATAGTTTAAATTTAATAAAATCTTTCCTAGAAGTTATGAGATAACTCATAGTTTCTTTTCTTTTATTTTATCATTTTTTTCATTTATACTTTGATATATATAATTTAATGCTTCAAAATGATTTGTTAAATCTAATTGTATTTCTAAATCTTTATAATATCCAAGTAATCTATTAAAACCGTCAGTACTAGTATTATTTAAAAGACTATCAAGGTAATGTTTGCCAATAATTAAGAGACTTGAATCATCTATTTCATCATCATTAATTTTTAATAATTCAAAAGTTTCTTGGCAAAATGGAGTAATACTTATTACATCTCTAATAACAGGATATTTTGCTCCTAAATTTATTTCAGATAAAATATCATATCTGTTAGAAAGAATAGCAGTAGCTTCTTTACTTATATTTTTATTTTGTAAATCTATGTTTATATCTCTATAAAGAAATAGAAATTTATTAATAATATTATTTTTCATTTCTTCATTAATCATTTGATCACTTTTAATTGTTCCTAAGAAACTTTCGATGTGATCTAGCATAAAAGTATAATTTAATATAGGTATTTGTTCACAAAATATGGTTAACATATTATTAGTAGCATAATTATAAAAGCCAAGATTGAAACTAGTATTATAATAGTCTATATAATTCCCATGTTTTAAAACAGTATTTAGAAGTAATAAACTAAGTCTTTCTTTAGATAAATCACAATCTATGTTATTAAGTATTCTAATTTCTGTTCCGGGAGTATCATCTAATATATTATGTTTATATAAATTA
>DVKQ01000067.1 GCA_018715925.1 Candidatus Onthousia faecipullorum | reverse complement strand
CTCTAAATCAAGTTTAGAATAATATTTAATTACTTTTTCAAAAAAGAATCTACTATCTTCATCTTTAAACATTTTTTTAAATGTTGTATCAGACAAAAGTGTAAAAAATTCTTTTTCTTTCTTTTCTTCTTCCATAAATTCCTCCAATAATTTTTAATATTTCTACGTAGATGCCTACACTCTAACATGGAAAAGAAATTAATGCAAAAAGGCAATTTTGCAAATTCACCCTTAATTTTAGACGAATTTTTAAATTTCACCCGGGGAAAATGCAAAATTGACCCCTAAAATAGAGGTCAATTTACAAAATTCATACTTTTTTAAGAAATTTTATTATTTAAGATATCTTCAAAAATAACATTAAGTCCTTCTTTTATATTTATCATAATATTATTTATCTTCTTTTCTTTAATTAGATATTCTTTATAAAGGGGAATAGATTCTAATCTAGCTAGTTCATTATCTAACTCTTGTTTTATTTTATTATCAAGATATGCACTTTTAACATAAGATTTTTGTAAGACTTTTACTTTATCTATATGTTCCATTATCTCTTCATCATCTTTAATCTTCTCTTTTAGTTTAAGATACTCTTTATAATCATTATTATCTTTAATTATCTTTACTAACTGTAAAGCTTTATCTTCTATTTCTTCATTACTTACTAACTTTTCCATCTAAACTCCATGTCTTCGCTTCTGTTATCTCTACATCAACTATACTACCAAGTTCTATGTCATCACCTGTAAAATTAACTAATTTATTAGTATCACTATAACCAAAATATTCATTTTTCTTATCACTAATACCTTCTACTAAAACAGGAACAATTTTACCAACTAATTTGTCATTATTCTCTTTAAAGTAAGTATTAACTATATCATTAAGTTTATAGAGTCTTTGTTCCTTTTCTTCTTTAGTAGTATTACTGGTAAGTTTCGCTGCAGGAGTACCAACACGTGGTGAATAGATAAAGGTATAAGCATTATCATATTTACACTCTTTAACTAGTTTTAAAGTCTCTTCAAAGTCTTCATCTGTTTCTCCTGGAAAACCTACAATTATATCAGTAGAGATAGCACAGTTAGGAATTATTTCTTTCATCTTATGGAATAATGTTAGATAGTTCTCTTTAGTATAACGTCTTCCCATTAGTTTTAATATTCTATTACTACCTGATTGTACTGGTAAATGAATACTAGGCATTATATTAGGATACTTGGCAATTACTTCTATCATTTCATCAGTAAAGTCCCATGGATGACTTGTCATAAATCTAATTCTAGGAATATTAGTCTTAGCGACATCTTCTAAAAGCTCGGCAAGGGAATAATTATCATATAAATCTTTACCATAGGCATTAACATTTTGACCTAATAGTGTTACTTCTTGATATCCCTCTTTAATAAGATTATCTATTTCTTTTAAGATATCTTCTTTTTCTCTACTTCTTTGTCTTCCTCTAGTATAAGGAACAATACAATAAGTACAGAACTTATCACAACCATAGATAATATTAACATAAGCTTTATATTTACTAGTTCTATCTACTGGTAAATCTTCTATTAAGTCTCCTTCTCTTGAATATACTTCTATTTGTTGTTTAGATTCACTTTTCTCTAATATTTCAGGTAACTGATAGAAATTATGTGTACCTATTACAAAGTTAACAAATGGATATTTAGACATAATAGTATTAACAACTATCTCTTCTTGTGCCATACAACCACATAAACCTATCATTAAATCTCTTTTAGACTCTTTAATATGTTTAGCTTTTCCAAGTAGCCCAAAAGCTTTATTATGAGCATTTTCTCTTATAGAACAGGTATTTAATAAGACAAGGTCTGAGTTTTCTATTTTATCAGTAAAATCAAAACCTAATAGTTCTAATATTCCTTTAATATTCTCACTATCATGTTCGTTCATTTGACAACCATAAGTCTTTAAAAAACATTTTTTACCTTTATATTTATTAAGATATTTAGAATCTAGTTCATAATCTATTTTCTTATAATCTATTTTAGTACTACTACGAGCGACTTTAAAATCTGGTAAATGCATATTATCACTTCCTTACAAATATAATTTTAAAACTTTTTCAACTTCTTCCATAGTATTATCTAAACTACTATTATTATAGATAATACTAGTTATTGGTCTTTTATTAATATTTTCTTCTGAAAAATCTATGGAATCTGCCAAGAATCTTCTACATAACTCTTGATATTTAGGATTAACTTCATTTTTTTCTCTATCTAAAGCTCTTTGTAATCTAATACCATCATCTACTTTTATTAAAAGAGAAATAATATTTTCAAGTCCATAGAATTTTACAAATTGATCTAGTCCTTCTAAAGTATTATCACCTATATAGTTATAATTTTCTAAATCTATAGTAGAGCTAGTAGTAAAGTAATACCATGGTCCATAAATAGTATCATATTTTCTTTTCTCTATTACTTTACCTTGTTCTTCTAATTCTAACATTTCTTTTTCTGTTTTAAAGTAATATTCTCTTCCTTCTACTTCTCCTGTTCTTTTAGGTCTTGTTGTAGACATTATCATTTCTTTAAGAGCAATTGTATTTTCTTTAATTAGTCTACTTTTGATAACATTTTTCCCAGAAGAAGATGGTCCCATAAATAAAACTATTTTCCCCATCATATTCACTTCTTTCCAAACAGTTATATTGTACCAAATTTCTGACGAAAAGTCTTTAGTTCTATCAAAAAATATATTGCAAAATAAAAAGTGTTGGTTTATTATAAATTCCGCTCAAAGAGTTTAAATAAATCCAACACACTTAATATTATACACAA
>DVKQ01000066.1 GCA_018715925.1 Candidatus Onthousia faecipullorum | reverse complement strand
GATAATATTTCTTTACAATATTTGCCTAAATATGTGAACCCCTTCCTTCCTCCATATTTATTGATATGGTATCATCAGTACTATGAGTTCATCTGACTACCTATTTCTCTTCTGATATATCTTATCTTTTTGAAATAATCTGTAATCTTTCTATCATCTCTTGTTTGCCTAGAATTATATTCATCTACTGCCTCTTTAAATTCTTCTTCATAAAGTTCTAATCGTTCTCTTTGCTCTGGAAGACTAAAGCCCTCACGTGTTTGATCTTCCGTACTAACTCTCATATAAAGTCCACATAATTTTTTCTCATTATTCATTAGCACCCCTCCTTTCTAAAAAAAGAGATAAAAGTCCTAGAAATATCTACTACCTTTATCTCTTTAACTTTGATATTAATAAATTGTGTACTTCCAAATCAATACCCCCCATTAAAAAGATTTGGCAGGTAAATAACCCCTTGTTTTGCCTAATATAATAAAGTTTTTAAGAAAAAAAGTCAATATCTGTCGTTTAAATAATAATGATTAAGCCATATTCTTGATATAATCTTCTAATTCTTTCTATTTAGATTACCTACATAAATATCAGTAGAATAGTTAAAGGCTAGAAAAGTAGTATTATTTACAACGATTTTATGAGGCTCAATGTAGTTTAAGTTTGTATTGTTAATTCTTTTGATACTTCCATTAGTAATGGTAGGAGTAACGTGGCAGAACTCACAAATAAACTCAATACGTTGTTTCAAACTTTTTTCCATTTCTAACTCTTGGGTAGTAAACTTTATCATAATTAACACCGTCCTTTCCTAGTTAATTCTTTTGTAAACACAAAAAAATCAACCCGAACGGATTGATTATATGTTAAGTTCAAACTGTAAAAGTTCGAACAGAAACGTCACTGGAGCGATTGGTTAAGTTATTTTCAACTTTTCCATCACAATTGAGAATTAATACATATCAGTATCAATTTCTAATAATATTTTACCACAAATTTTGCTAATTACAATAAAAATACCCAATTTTATGATAAAATTATATATAGGTGGTAAAATGAATTTACTATATATAAATAGTCAAGAATATAAAGATAGAATAGAAGAACTTTATTTAGAATCTTTTCCAGAAGATGAAAGGTTCCCATTTTGGATGTTAGAAGAGTGTTCTAAAGAAAATAATTCAGATTTACTTGCTATAGTTGATAATGGTGTATTTGTTGGTATGAGTTATATTGTTAATTGTCACGATGCATATTATTTAATGTATTTAGCAGTAGAACCTAATTTAAGAAATAAAAATTATGGTTCACATATTTTAATGGATTTAAAAGAAAAATATAAAACTATATTCTTATCAATAGACGAGCCAATTAACGAGCTAAACATTAGAAGAAAAAACTTTTATTTAAGAAATGGATTCTATGATACAAATAAATATTATGAAGATACTGGTGTAAATTATGAAGTATTATGTACTAATCCTGAATATGAAATAACAAATGAAAATATGCAAATGAGATATACTAACATGACTAGTAATTCTGAATTATTAAGCATAATAGCAAATACTTTTAATGCAGACTATGTTAATTTAAAGAATAAAAGTGTATCGCAAGATATTAAACAACACATATAAAGAAGGTGAATAAATGAAAATCGGAATAGATATAGATAATGTTTTATCTAATTTTAATGAAATTCTATTAAATGATTATTTAGAACATGACAAAGTATTAAATAATAGCGGTATTATACATAAAGATGAATATATAAGAAAAATGTTTGATTGGGATGTTTCTTATGAACAAGAATATTATAAGAATAATATTGAAAGATTGGCATCATTCTTTACACCTATTGAAGATTCTTCTAAATATATTAATAAATTAAAAAATACTGGTAATGAAATATATATAATTAGTGGTAGAGATAATGGAGAATATTCTGATCCGCATAATATGACTATAAATTGGCTAAAAAAATACAATATACCTTATGATAGATTAATACTAACCAATGCATATAAACATCAAGAAAAAGCTGATATATGTAATGAATTAGGTATAGACATAATGATAGATGATTCAGTCAATGTATGTGCAAAGTGTAGCGAAAATAATATAGAATGTATTCTGTTTAAAACACCATACAATAAAAAAGAATATAGATTTAATAGATTAGGTAGTTGGAAAGAAATATATGATTATATAACTAATAAAAAGGTTAATGTTATATTAGATACCGATACCTATAATGAATGTGATGATCAATTTGCTTTAAGTTATTTAATAAAGAATCAAGATAAGTTTAATATAGAAGCAATTACAGTTGCACCTTATTCTCATAAAACAAGAAATGTGTCTGTTCCTGAAGGACAAGAATTAAGTTATAATGAAATATTTAAAATATGTACATGGCTTAATTTAGATACTCCAAATAAAGTATTTAAAGGATCTATGGATTATATTCAAAATGGATATAATGAGGATAATGATGCAGTAAATAAAATAATTGAAGTATCCTTAAAAAACAATAAAACTTATATATTAGGAATTGGGGCAATCACTAATATAGCTCTTGCTATAAAAAAAGAACCTAGAATAATAGATAAAATAGAAGTAATATGGTTAGGTGGTAATCAATTAGATTATAAAGATAATTTAGAATATAATTTTAGACAAGATGTAGAAGCAGTAAAAATAGTATTTGATTCTAAAGTAAGATTAACGATACTTCCATGCAAAGAAGTTATTTCTAAATTAAGAATAGATATAAATACATTAAAAGAAAATATTGGTAATAAATCAGAACTATGTAATTATCTAATAGATAGATTCTATAATGATGGTTATCATGGAATACAAGAAGAAAGAGTTATTTGGGATATATCTGTTATTGCTTATATGATAAATAAAAATTGGTTTGAAAAAGAAGTAATAAGTTGTCCTAATATAAAAACTGATATATCTTATGAATTAACTAAAGATAGACATAAAATTACTATGATTAAAGATATTGATAGAAATAAAGTGTATGAAGATTTATTTGAGAAACTAGGTGGTAAATATGAAGTTAAATAGTAAAGAAGCAAGAGAACTTTTAGAAAAAGAAAGACCTAATCAAAAAGATGATAGATGGATAGGACACTCTATTCGTGTTGGAGATAGTGCTGGAAGAATTGCTAAAGCATTACAAGATAAAGGAATAGATGTTGATGTTGATAAGGCTATTACGTTAGGTTATATTCACGATATTGGAAAATATAATGGAGAATCCGCTGGTCATGTTATGAGAGGATATGAATATTTAAAAGGAAAAGGATATGATGATGAATATTGTAATATTTGCCTAACACATTCTTATTTGAATAATGATACATTATGCACAGCAGGAGGTATTCCAGATGATATTCCTTTTAGAACAGAATTTATTAAAAATCACGAATATACTATTGAAGAAAAAATTATTAATTTATGTGATTTAATGTGTCCTCAAAGTGGTATAGTTTATACTATAGATAAAAGATTAATTGATATTATGATAAGAAGAGGAGCATATTCAAATACACAATATCATATTAAAGAAACATATAAATTAAAAGAATACTTTGATAATTTATTGGGTTATAATTTATATGATTTATTTCCGGAAATAAAAGACAATTTATAAATTAAAAATACAAAACGATGACTCTATCTTTCAAAGCCATCGTCTTTTTCTTTATCTTTTTTAGTTTTATAAAATTCTTCAGCATACTCATCCATTTCATCATTTATATGTTTAGTTGCTTTATCAACTTCTTTTTTATTAAATAGATTGAAATCTTTAAATCTTCTTTCTTCTTTCTTTTTAATTTCTGGATCATATTGTTGTTTAAAATAATTAAGATTAATATTATTATAATTAAATAATCTATCAACTAAATTTTGGATAAATTCTGGAAGTTTTTTAATTATTTTATTTAAATGATAAATAAGATAATCAGTTTTTTCTTTTAAATCATTATATTTAGTTTCAGTTTGATAATTTATACTTTTTAAATGCTCATTTTCTTCCTTTAACTTTTTGTTTTCATCAAGCAATTGATTTTTAGACTTAATAACAATTTTACTGTTAAGCTTTTTCTTTTTATCAATTTCATCATTTATATCATCTTTATCTTTATTAAGTTTAGAAATTTGTTTATTAATTGATTCTTTATTATCTTCTAAATCAGATACTTCATTTTCAAGATTAGATATTTCTTGTTTAAGACCTTTGACTCTTTCATTAAAAAGTTTTCTTTCATATGAAGTAATATCTCTATTTTTTCCTTTTTGTTTTTCTTTTAGTTTAGAATCCATACCATAGGCAATATTAAATTCATTAATACATCTTTCTCTCATTTTATCTTGAATAACTACTAATGATTCTTTAGTGAATATTGATGTTTTACCAACTTGTCTTAATAAACCAGTTTTACAATTTTCTTTTACTGGAACTCCAACTATATGCATATGAGGAGAATGTTCATCAAAATGTATAGTTGCATTTGCTATATAAAAGTCTGGAACTATTTTTTGTATATCTTCAAGTTGCTGTTCAAATACTTGTGTCATTTGATATTTGTATTCTAAACTTTTCTCATCCCAATATTCCATATTTCCAAGTTCAATAACTATCTCACAAGCAAGATCATGTTTTGTATCATTTGCTATTTTATTAAAATAATTATCTATCTTTCTATCATCTCTAGTTTGTTTATTATTATATTCTAGTCTTGCTTCATCAAATAAATCTAAATATAATTCTTTAACATCTTTAACAATATCATTTGAACCTTTTATAGTTTTAATTAGTTCCTGATTATTATCGTATTGCCTTAAATTATGATGATTAACTTTTCCTAATTGCTTAACATTTTGAATAGCATTATTATTTTTTGAAGTAGTGCCTGATGGATTATTCTTTGCTTCTTGTCTTGCTTTAATAGATTTGTTTTTATCATTACCCAAATGTAGTGAATAAGATAATTCCATATTTTTTACACCCCCTAAATTATGAATATTGAAATGGCACGAAAGTGGCTTTGTCATTATTCATAACTTCCTATATATCTTGTCAAAGACAAGATATGGAAGCTAAGGTTTACCACCTTAGAAACCGTTTATACTTTATTTCGTAATAATGCTTGAGGCATTAAAACTACATAAAGTATTGATAAAATAGAAAGTACTACTTTTTATTTT
>DVKQ01000065.1 GCA_018715925.1 Candidatus Onthousia faecipullorum | reverse complement strand
AAATCTAAAGTACCTGCTCTTATAACATACTCTTTTTGTCCTTCTAAAGTAGTCCTTAAATAAGCATATGTTATTCCTATTAATAGTAATACTATTATAAATACACCTATTATAATAATCTTTTTATTATTCTTTATAGCTTCTTTCATTAACAAGCACTATCTTTCTTTATCATATAATCTATATAAATAATAACATATAATTTTTCAAAAAAAAAAGACTAATATCGTAATAGATACTAATCTTTCTAAACATACTATTTAGCAGCATTTATTTGACTCATTACTTCATCAGCAAAGTTCTCTTCTTTCTTTTCAATACCTTCACCAACTGCATAACGAATCATAGATACTATAGAGCCTCCATTATTCTTAACATAATCTCCTACAGTAACATCAGACTCTTTAATAAATGCTTGTTCTTCTAAACAAATCTCTTTATAAAATTTATTTAATCTACCAGTAACCATCTTTTCTGCTATATCAGCAGGTTTACCTTCATTCATAACTTGTTCTTTAATTACTTTAGATTCATGTTCTACCATATCACTTGGTACACTATCTCTATTTACACAAACAGGAGCCATTGCTGCAACATGCATTGCTACATCTTTAGCTACTTCTTCACTTGTATTATCAAGTACTACTAAAGCCCCAATCTTACCTCCCATATGTAAATAACTACCAAATACCTCGCTATCAGTTTTTTCTACTAATTCACATCTTCTAAAAGATATTTTCTCACCTATTTTAGCAGTTAAACTAACTAACTTAGCTTCTACAGTCTCACCATTATCACCAAATGCTAAAACATCTTCTCTAGTCTTTAAATTGTTATTTACAATTGTATCTGCTAAATAATCTACAAAGTTAGTAAATTCTTCATTTTTAGCCACAAAATCAGTCTCAGAATTAACTTCCAATATAACTGCTCTATTATCTTTAACTTCTATTTTACATAAACCTTCTGCAGCAATTCTAGATTCTTTCTTAGCAGCTTTACTAATACCTTTTTCTCTTAACCAATCAACAGCCTCATCCATATTACCATTACAAGCTTCTAATGCTTTTTTACAATCAAGCATACCAGCTCCAGTTTTATCTCTTAATTCTTTTACATCACTTGCTTTAAACATAATTTATCTCCCTTTCTTTAGACAAAAGGAAAGAGATTCCCTCCTTCCTCACCTTTTTTATTTAGATAAAGCTTCAATAATATCAGCTTTCTTTAATCCAGTAGTAGAAATATTCTTTTCTTTAGCAATTTCTTTAAGTTCAGCAACTGTCATTTTACTATAATCTACAGTCTCTTCTTTAACTTCTTCTACTACTTCTTTTTTCTCTTCATGTTTTTCTTCTTTTTTAGTTTCTTTTTTTACTTCTTTTTTAGTTTCTTTTTTTACTTCTTTCTTAGTCTCTTTTTTATCTTTCTTAGCTTTATCTTCTTCAGTAATATAATCAATTACTTCATTACCATTAACTTCTGCAATAGCATTAGTTAAAGCTCCAATTAATAGTTTAACACTTCTAACTGCATCATCATTACCAGGTATAACATAATCAACCATATCTGGATCACAGTTTGTATCAACAACACCAAATACAGGAATATTTAAGATTCTAGCTTCTTTAATAGCAATCTCTTCTTTTTTAGGATCAACTATTACTAATGCTTGAGGAATCTTCTTCATATCTCTAATTCCTCTTAAATTCTTATTAAGTTTCTCATATTCTTTCTTAAGACCAATAACTTCTTTCTTAGGTAATAAATCGAATGTTCCATCTTGTTCCATCTTTTCGATTTCTTCCATTCTTCTAACTCTAGATCTAATAGTTCTAAAGTTAGTTAATGTACCACCTAACCATCTCTCATTAACAAAGTACATATTAGTTCTAACAGCACTCTCTTCTGCAGCTTCCCCTGCTTGTTTCTTAGTTCCAACAAATAGAACTTTTCCACCATCTTCAACTATTTTCTTTAATGCTTCATATGCATTATCTAAACATTTAGATGTTTTTTGTAAATCGATAATATAAATATCATCTCTTGTTGTATAGATGTACTCTCCCATTTTAGGATTCCATCTTCTTTTTTGATGTCCAAAATGAACACCAGCTTCTAATAAATAATTCATTGATACTACACTCATAATCTAATCTCCTTTTCGTTTTAATCTTCTATTTTGTTCTAAAAATTATCACTGGTTAATCTAATCAGCACTAGATAATTAAATTCCAAAATATGTTTATTTTTCTAAAGCTTCAATTATATCAGCTTTTTTCATACCAGTAGTTGCAATATTTTTAGATTTAGCAACTTCTTTAAGCTCAGCAACTGTCATTTTACTATAATCAGTTTTTTCTTCTTTTTTAGTTTCTTTCTTTTCAGCAGTCTTTACTTCACTAGTTGTTTTAACTTCACTAGCTTTAATTTTACCTTCTTTACCTTTTTTAGCAATACTAACTAATTCAGTAAATGCTTTAGGATCATTAATAGCAATATCACTTAACATTTTACGGTTAACTTCTACACCTGCTTTATTTAATCCTTCTATAAATCTAGAATAACTAATACCATTTTCTCTACACGCTGCATTAATTCTAGTTATCCATAATTTTCTAAATTCTCTTTTCTTTTGTTTTCTATCTCTAAAAGCATATTGACCAGAATGCATTAATTGTTCTTTAGCACTCTTATAAAGTCTATGTTTACTACCAAAGTAGCCTTTAGCTTGTTTTAATACTTTCTTATGACGAGCTTTTGTAACTGCTCCATTCTTAACTCTTGCCATCTTTACATCCTCCTTCTTTTATTAAATAATGTTTTTTAAACGATTTTGATCTGCTTTAGATAAAGTAGATGCACTTCTTTTCTTTCTATTAACTTTTCTTGACTTATAACCAACATTATGTCTACTTCCAGGATGACCTATTTTATAGTCATTTTTTCTTTTCTTAAATACTTTCTTACTACCTTTATGTGTTTTTAATTTAGGCATTATAATTCCTCCTTCTACTTATCTTTCTTTGGTACTAAAAACATTGTCATAGTACGTCCATCTAACTTTGGATGTTGATCAATTGTTGCATAATCTAGAGTCCTATTAGCAAATTTTTCTAATACTTCTTTACCAAGTTCAGTATGAGCCATTTGACGTCCTTTGAATCTAATAGTAAGTTTAATCTTATCACCTTTTTGTAAGTACTTAATGACGTTTCTAAGTTTAGTTTCAAAGTCTCCTACATCAATAACAGGAGATAATCTAAACTCTTTTAACTCTGCCTGAGAAGCTCTTTGTTTTTTCAAAGCTTCTTTTTCTTTCTTTTGTCTTTCGTAACGGTATTTATTATAATCCATTACTTTACAAACAGGCGGATTACCATTAGGATTCATTAAAACTAAATCTAAATTAGCATATTTTGCAAGTGTTCTAGCATCTTCTATAGATTTAATTCCAACTTGTTCTCCATTAGGACCAATAACTAATACTTCTTTAGCTCTTATTTGCTCATTAATTAATTGACTCTTATTATCTTTTGCTATAATTAACACCTCCATAAATTAAGAAAAGTGGATATATTAATACCCACTAAAAAACCAAAATAATGTTATATTATTATATCTAATCTTGGCTTTTTACCTATTGACTCACTTATCAATCAGGTGGTGGGGTATCCCATCTCTTTCCTTTTCTTCAAGTATTGTATGCTAAAAAACTAAGTTTGTCAACATTTTTTTGCTACTTTTTTTAGGCAAATTAAACACCATCTATACAATTATCATAAATCCACTCTTTTAACTTCGTATTATCTCCTGTCTCATAATAGAGAGTTAATTTAGTTAAATAGTTACCAATCTCTTCAACAGGAACTGCTATTATACCTTGCCCATTTTTAATCATTTCTTTATTAGCAACTAAGTTGGCAACTAATTTTTTACCATCCAAAAACATCTGAGACCTCTGAATCCAACAAAATAAATCAATACATCTCTCTAATTTTTTTTATTACTTAAAACATCTTTTAATTCTTTATCATAATCACATTCACTAGGAAGTTTGGGTCTCCAAACAGTAACAGTAATCCCAACGTCTTTGTCTCTAAAATCACCTAAAGGATAAATACTTTCACATTTACATACTTCAAAATGTATTTTCTTAATAAAATCTATTGTCAGTTCTTCATTAACATGATTTATTACATATTCCCAAGCATCTTTTAATCCTTTGAGTTTCAACATATCATCAACTGAAACATTACCTGTATTAACATTATTCATAAAAGCATAAGTATAAAAGTTACAGAGATTCCTTCAAGATTAGCACTCTTATAAATATTATCTACAAGTTTTCTCTTAGCAAAAAATATATTATCTTCTAAAGACATATTATACTTATCTTTCATTTGCCACTTCTCCTTCCAACACATATCATCACTTATCAAAGTAATATTCTTTATTTTCTTTGTAAAGCATTTTTTTGATTATTATCTTTAAAAAGTTTACTTAAAATATTTTGTATATTTAATCATAATTTTGATATACTATTAATGTAGATAATATTATATCTACAATCTTGGTCTATTGTTTATAATGGATCAAACCCGTGTTGGCACTATGTGCCGCTTAGAAAAGTAACCTTTATGGTTGCTTTTTTAATTACTATATACAAAAACTAGAGTTTGCTCTCTAGTTTCTTTTTTAAGTTCCTGTTATGGTCGGAATCACCAACTTTTTTTTAACAACACATAATCTATGTAGCTATTATATAACATCATATAGACTTAATGTCAATGACATTTTTTTAACTCTTAACTTCTTTCCTCTCCTTAGCTTTCTCCATAAAACACTCAAATATCTTCTTAGAATTAACGTCATCACTAATAGTTATCTCTGGATGCCACTGTACACCTAAACAGAAGTCATAATCTCTAAGTTCTACCGCTTCAATAACTCCATCTGAACTCTTAGCAACTACATTACACTCTTTAGTATAATCTACACACCTTAAATGATG
The DNA here is from genome assembly GCA_018715925.1 of Candidatus Onthousia faecipullorum. Classification (GTDB taxonomy): domain Bacteria; phylum Bacillota_I; class Bacilli_A; order RF39; family UBA660; genus Onthousia; species Onthousia faecipullorum. The sequence continues at coordinate 14,466 of DVKQ01000065.1, read as the reverse complement.
AGAGTTGACCATTATTTCTTCACTACCTAATATCTTATATAAAAGACTATTTTTATCAATAATAACAGAGTGAGCAAAATCTTTATAATCTTCTTTATAATGTAACTCTTTATTAGGAACATCTAATAATTTAAAGTTATCTATTTTGTAGTTAGCAATCATCTGCATACCCAAACATACTCCAAGTATTGGAATATTTCTTTTAAGACAAAAATGTAAAACATAATAATCATACTTAGTAATCTTATCTCCCCCAGGAATGAATAATCCATCTAACTTTTCTATCTGATATAAAATCATTTCTTTCTCCATCCCAGTTAAATCAGGAGCTTCACTACTCTTAGTAGTAAAATAATCTATATCTTGAGGAGGTGTTAACATAATAGGTACACCACCAGCTTTAATTATCGCTCTTCTTGTACTTTCCATACAATACTCTATAGGTGTACCCTTTTCATTAACACCACTTCTAGTTAAAATACCGATAATAGGTCCCATTAGAATTTAATCCTCTCTTCAATATAAGGAATAACTTCCTCTAGTTTTAATGTTACTTGTTCCATAGTATCTCTATCTCTTAAAGTAACAGTTCCATTATCTATTGTATTATCATCAACAGTTAAACTAAAAGGTGTTCCAATTGCATCCCCCCTTCTATATCTTTTACCAATAGAACCTGCTTCATCATAACTAACAGAAAACTCTTTAGATAACATTTTATAAATATCCATTGCTTTCTCACTATGTCTTTTCTTTATTAAAGGTAAAACAGTTACTTTATAAGGTGCTAAAAAGGGGTGAAGTTTTAATACTTCTCTTTCACTACCATCTTCTAGACTTTCTTTATTATAAGCATCACAAAGAATACTAAGCATAAGTCTATCTACTCCAACACTAGGTTCTATAACATAAGGAATATATTTCTCATTAGTAGTAGGATCTAAATATTCTAAAGATTCACCTGATACTTTCTCATGACTAGATAAATCATAATCAGTACGACTAGCAATTCCCCATAACTCTCCAAATCCAAAAGGAAAGTTATATTCAATATCAGTAGTAGCATTACTATAATGACTTAACTCTTCTTTTTTATGGTCTCTAAGTCTTAAATTATCTTTATTAATACCAATACTTAACAAAAAGTTATAACAATAATCTTTATAATATTTATGCCAATCTAATTCAGTCCCTGGTTTACAGAAAAACTCTAATTCCATCTGTTCAAATTCTCTTGTTCTAAAGATAAAGTTACCTGGTGTTATTTCATTTCTAAAACTCTTACCAATTTGTCCAATTCCAAAAGGAATCTTAAGTCTCATACTTCTTTGCACATTTAAAAAGTCAACAAATATTCCTTGAGCAGTTTCAGGTCTTAAATAGATTGTACTCTTACTATCTTCAGTAACACCTTGAAAAGTCTTAAACATTAAGTTAAATTCTCTAATATCAGTATAATCCATTGCCCCACAGTTAGGACAAACAATATTATGTTCTTTAATATAATTCATTAACTCTTCATGACTCATACCACCTGCATCTTCTACACCATCTGCTTCCACTAACTTATCTGCACGATGTCTTGTCTTACATTTCTTACAGTCTATTAAAGGATCAGAGAAAGTTGCTAAATGTCCACTCGCTTCCCATACCTTAGGATTCATTAAAATAGCAGAGTCTAGTCCTACATTATTAATATCTTCTTGAACAAACTTCTTTAACCAAGCACTTTTAACATTATTTTTTAAAAGCATACCAACAGGACCATAATCCCAAGTATTAGCAAGCCCTCCATATATCTCACTTCCTTGAAATATTATTCCATATTGCTTACAGTAATTAACTAAATCTTCCATCTTTATCTCTGCCATTATCTTACTTTGCTCCTCTCTTCAACATTATTAAGTTTATTTTCTACTTTTTCTAAATGTTCTCTCAATTCCAAAGGACTTTTAACTTCTTTAAAACATTTTAAAGTATTATCAGTAAGTCCTTCTTTATATCTTCTTTTTAAATCATCTATTACTTTATTATAATATCCTTCTTTATTATAAAGCACCAATTTTGTCTTATCATCATTTGTCTCTATTTTATTATTTAAAAAAGAATAAAACTCTGACATAGTACCAGTACCACCATCTAAGAAAATAATAACATCACTATTCTCATAAAGACGTTCAGCTCTTTCAAAAGTAGAACTAACCTCTACTTTAACATCTGCATTAGTCCTATCAAGCTCAAATTTATTACCAACAGTTATAAGCATATTACCATTTTCTCTTAAAATTTCTTTAACATCTCTCATAGATCCAGTCTCACCTGCACCCATAACAAATGTATAGCCCATATCTGCTATCTCACTAACTGCTCTCGAATTATTTAAACGAGACTCCATACTAGCAGTATCTCTACTTCCACACATAATTCCTACATTCATTTAATTCACCTCATTTGATAATTATTATATACACTATAGATTTAAAAGTCTAGGTAAAAATATTGATATACCTATAATAACTGCAAATATCGCCGCAACAAGTACTGCACCTGCTGCCGCATCTTTTGCAACTTTAGCCTTTGCTTTCTTCTCTTCTGTTACAAGATCAACTACATTCTCTATTGCAGTATTCATAAGTTCTAAAGAAAGAACTAAGGCAAATAGTACAAAACATACTCCCCACTCGACAAAAGTAATTTTAAAGACTATCCCTGCTATTATAACAAGTATCATAACAAGAAAATGAATTACCATATTTCTCTCATGTTTTAAAGTATAAAAGATTCCATTAAAACCATAAGATAAAGTCTTTAATAAAGGTTTCTCCTTTTCTTTTGGTTTAAATGTTTTCTCAAAAAAGTAAATTAATACTAAAAGAATTATAAGTCCTAAAATAACTCCCCCAACTACATCTGTTACATAGTGAACATTAAGTATTAATCTACTCAAACAAATCAAAACAATTAATGTAGTTAAGAATGTTGTTCCTACTACCTTATACTCTTCCTTACATTTACTTCTTCTGAGTAAATATATCAAAAATCCATAATAAGTAGTAGCAATTAAACTATGTCCACTAGGAAAACTATAACTAGAAAGTAGTTCACTTCCAATCAAAGGCCTTTCTCTTAGAAAAATATTCTTACTTAATATAATGATACCTGCACTAATTAAGGTATTAATTATAACAAATATTCTTTGATGATTAGTATCAAGTGCAAATATTAATATTAATGTAATTATAATTATCGCCTGACTCGATGCTAGTGATGTAACTACATTAGCACAGGTTGTTAAAAAGTCTATCTCATTAGTAGATAATAGATTATAGATACTATAATCTATAACTCCTGTTATATCTAAAAGTACACAAATAGTTAGAATAACAAATAAGCTTAAAAGAATTATTAATTTTTTCTTCATCAAACCACTACCTATCTTACTTTAATTTTACCACATTCTTTAACATTTTTTTACTATTTAAATAAATTCCTGTATATCTATCATAATAATCTTCTAAAAATTTATTTATTTCTTCATTTACTTTAGGATTAACATCTATTTTCGTAATTTTCTCTAAATCTACATAGTAATACATCTGTAAAAGTTTAATCGTTTTATCACTATAATACCCTTCATTTTGATAACAGTCTTTACAAATAAATCCCCCTGCCGTTGGACTTAAACTTACTATATTAGTAGTTTTTCCACATACTGCACAACCTGTAACAATAGGACTAACACCTAAAAAGTCTAAATATTTAAGTTCTAATATATTAGTAATAACCGCAGGATTAAGACCATTCTCAAGTTTTTCTAGAGAACTAACTACCAATGGTAAGATATTACTATCCTTAGATTGTTTAACTACTTGTCTAGTAAGATCTAAAAGGTATGATGCATACACAACTCTCTCTAAATCCATAATAGTCTTAGGGTAATCACTAATAACATCAATACTTATTAAAGTTGATAAACCATTCTCTTTATAATAGAAATGAAATGTCCCATATACTAACTTTCTAGAACTTCCTCTAAGTTTACTTTTTAAGTTACGACACCCTTTAGAAATAATACCTATAAGACCATACTCACTAGTCAAGACATTTAATATTTTACTAGAATCACTATAATTAGTCTCGTTTAAAACTAGTCCCTTCACGTCCACTATCTTCATTATCTTCACTTTCCTTTATAGACTTTGCTAAAAGAAAATATCTAATATCACCAGTTTTCTTAAATAAATTCCAAACTATTTCATAATTATTCATATTATCACCTATTAATATAATGATTAACAAGTAATTTTTTTATTCATCTTTACTATCAATTCCAAGTTCTATTAAATATTTCTCTTTATCACGCCAATTTTCTATTACTTTAACATGAGTTTCCAAAAATACTTTCTTACCTAAAAACTCTTCCATATCATTACGAGCAAGTATACCAATACGTTTTAACATATTACCATTCTTACCAATAATAATTTTCTTTAAACTCTCTTTATCCACTACTATTAAGACTTGTATATGTACTAAATCATCATATTCTTCAAAGTTCTCCACATAACAAGTAACACTATGAGGAATCTCTTGTTTAGTTAACATCATAATTTTTTCACGAACAAACTCTCCCATAATAAACTTAACTGAAACATTTGTAAGTTCATCATTAGTAAAAATAACCTCATCTAGTGGTAAATATTTTTTTAAAGTTTTAATTAAATCATCTATCGCTTTTTTCTTTAAAGCAGATATAGGAATAATCTCATCAAAGTTATACAAACTTTTCGCTTCATCTATTACTTTAAGTAATTTAGGACTACCTACTTTATCAATTTTATTTAAAATCAAGAAAACTTTAACGTTGTTTTTTTCTTTAATTTTGTTTAAAACAAACTTATCTCCCTTACCAATACCACTGTTTACATCTATTAATAAAAGTATAATATCAGCATTATCTATATTTTGATAAGCTTTTTTATTTAAAACACTACCAAGTTTATTCATAGGTTTATGAATACCTGGAGTATCTATAAAGACAATTTGAGCTTCATCATCTTGATAAATTCCTTCTATAATATTTCTAGTAGTACCTGCTTTATCAGTTGTGATAGCAAGTTTCATATTAAGTATTGCATTTAATAATGTACTCTTACCTACATTAGGTCTACCCATTATTGATACAACTCCACACTTCATAAAATTACCTCCTCTATTTACAAATCTAACAATTCACTAATATCATTAATTTTATAATCAAAACTTTCTACTTTACCAAAACCATAAGCTGCATATACAAAAGGAATATCTGCTATTTTTGCTCCTTCCATATCACCACTTGTATCTCCAACATATATAGGACTTTTCAAATTATTACGTTCTATAACAAGCTTAATATTTTCTCCTTTACTAAGAAGAGTGTTACCATAACTTTCATAATCATCAAAATAATCTTTAAGCCCGCTTGTCTTTAAAAAAGATTCAATATATCCTTTAACACAATTACTAACTATAAATAGTTTATATTTTTTACTTAACTTCATAATAGTTTCTCTAGTATTAGGATATAATCTTCCTCCTTCTTTTAACAAGTTTTCCACATTTTTATTAAAAGCCTCAGTAGCATACTCTTCCCCTTTTTCTCTTGGAAGATAACCATAATATATATTAATAATCTCATCAGATGTTTTTCCCATTGCCGATTCAATTTGTTCTCTTGTAACATCTCTAGTAATATCACTATGTTCTTCTTTTACAAAGCTAGTAGCTTTAAGACAACTATCAACAGTATTCCACAAAGTACCATCTAAATCAAATATTATTGCATCTATTTTTTCCATGTCTATCACTCTTTTCAAAAAATTTATTTTTCTTCTTTACTCATTTCTTCTAACAACATCAATTCCTAATATTTTTCTATATATTTAACCAAAATATCATTAGTTATTTTTTTCTATTTCCATAAGTTCTATATTCATAATTTCCAAATAATCTTTTTCTGCTCTAGTTAAATGAGATTGCATATATTTATCATATTCCTCATGAGCTTTCTTTAAAGCCTCTTCATGAGAAACAGAACCAGCATTTGTTAAAATATTTTTTCTAGTCATTTTTAAAAATGAATCCAGTTCCATAATCCAATCTTTCATTGTCATCGGATGTCTATCTAAAGCATTAATTTCAGCAACATCTAAATAAGCAGATACCATACGATTTAATATATTCAACTCTTCTTCTGTTAAATAGTTTTTAGCAATCTCAGTTTCTTCTCTTGTTGGCATATCTCCTTTAAAATTTGTAAGTCCCAGATTGTCTTTATTAGCATCTACCCTGGTGAAAATAACTTCTGCTGCAGTATTACCATGTGCAGCATAGTGCATTTTATTTTGAACTGTTTTAAAAAAATTTATTGATATTTCACTTTTTGGATTATAATCAATAGAGGTTGCATAAATATCTAATACTTTTCTCCAAAACACTTTTTCACTACTTCTTATTTCTCTTATTCTAGCAAGTAATTCTTCAAAATATGGACTTTCTCCATTATTCTTTAGAAACTCATCATTTAAAGAAAAACCTTTAATCATATATTCTTTTAATATTTTTGTTGCCCATATTCTAAAATCAGTAGCTCTTTTGGAATTAATTCTGTATCCTACAGCAATTATAGCATCCAAATTATAGTGAGTGACCATTCTTTTAACATTACGTGTTCCTTCTTTTTGAACTGTTAAGAAATTCTTAACAGTTGAACTTTCTTCTAACTCACCACTTTCAAAAATATTTTTCATATGTGACGAAATATTATTCTTGGTTGTATCAAATAATTTAGCAAGTTCATTTTGACTCATCCAAATTGTATCATCAACTATTGTAGTGTCAACTTTAATCACACCATCTTTTGATGTATAAATTACTATATTACTTTTTGACATATTTAAGCACCACCTTCATTGACAATATATTATGCATAATTATAATTAATATTTTTTCTATTTATGTTATTTAATACAACCTAGCAAAACCCTAAATCACATATTATCTTCTAAAACATTAAGAGCCCACCTTCTAAACTGAATTGCCCTATCAGAATTAACTCTATAACCAACTGAAATAACAGCATCTAAATTGTAATAATTTACTTTTCTTTCTACATTACGATTGCCTTCTTTTTGAACTAGTGCAAAAATTGCACTAGTTAACTTTTCTTCGAGTTCTAAATCAGCATAAATATTTTTCAAATGTTTCGTTATAACAGTTCTATCAACATCATATAAATCAGCAAGGCCTTTTTGTGTTAACCACAAATCTCCTTCACGGGATCTAACTTGAATACCTTCACTATGATTTTGTCTTTCAAAAATCAAGAACTAGAGCACTGCTGCTTCTTACAACTAAATTACTCTCCAAGAGTATCTCCTCCTTACTCCATATATTTTTTCTCTTCATTATTATGATATACCATTTCTAAAAAACTTTTTTCAAAATTTATAGAAAAATTCAATACTCTTAGATTTACAATTATTAAAGCAATTCCATAATCTTAGGTATAAAAATCATCAAAGCAATAAGAGCACTAGTCAAAGTAAGTACAAACTCTGCTGCACTTGCTGTATCTTTAGCAACTTTAGCAAGAGGATGAAACTCTTCAGTAACAAGATCAACTGTACTTTCTATCGCAGTATTAAGAAGTTCAACTACCAAAGTTAATCCTATAATTGCAATTATAATCAACCACTGTGTTAAAGATATCTCAAGTAAAAAGCTAAGCACTAGTAAAATAATGCTACATACTAAATGTATATAGACACTCTGTTCATTTTTATATGCAGCCTTTAATCCATTCCAAGAATTCTTAATACTTGAAAATATTCTCTTAAACCCAAACTGTTTTTCCTTTCTATCTAGTGATGCCATATTCCATCAAAACCTCCTCTTGTTTTTTAAACATAATTTTTGCTTCTTCTTCATTCTCATGATCATAACCTAACAAATGATAAACACCATGTACTGCTAAAAAACATAATTCTCTTTCCAAAGAGTGACCATATTCCTTAGCCTGCTCCCTTGCTTTATCTAAACAAATATAAATATCTCCTAATAGTCTAATATCATCAGGAATAATCATACTTTTATCATCTTCTAAAGCAAAACTAATAACATCAGTAACTCTATCAATACCACGATACTCTTTATTAAGTTTATGAATAAAAGTATTATCAACAATTATTATACTACAACTTGCCTTTTTTACACCTTCAACTTCAAAAGCTTTATTTACAACTTTTTCTATTATCTCCTCATAAGGAAACTCTTCATCTGTTTTATTATATATAGCAACCTCGTTCACAGAAAATCACGTTCCTTTCTAATGGTTAGATTATAACACAAAAAAAGAGGGTTTTAAAGTAATGTTATTAATCCAACTAAAAGAATAATAGACACTAAATTTAAAAACCACTCTCTTTGTAATACACTAGGACACATATCTCCTATCTTTAAAATAAGAATATATAAGTAATGACCTAAAACTCCCCCCATTATATTTAATAAAATATCATCAATATCAAAAACTCTACCTATCATTAACTGTGTACATTCAATAGTTAAAGAAGTTAGTACTGTTAGTATAAAAATAGGCAGTAACTTCTTTTCTTTTAAAAAGTAACTAGTAAAGAAACCATATGGTAAAAACATAATTATATTACCTAAAACATTCTTTAAAAATAATCTACTACCTAAATCATATCTAAATATTTCTCTAAAAGGAATTAAATTATTACTAGAAATATTATTATTATCTTGAAAGGTAACTACTTGGAATAAACAAAGTATATATATGATAAATGATAAAGCAATTAATTCTTTATAAAAACAAAACTCTTTTTTATTTTTAACTATATCAGCAGCTCTCAAAGTAATAGCAACTACAACAGATATTATTATCATAGGTAAACTAAATTCAAAAACATTACCAATAGTACGACTTAAACTTGTAAACATATTACTATTACCTACTTTCTTCTTCTATTTTTTTATTTTCTTCTTCTATATTAAAGTCTTTTAATGATTTATAACTAGTAATATCTTCTTCGACTTTAAAAAAGATTTCTATATCTATTCTATCAGTATTTTCCTCTTTTTTCAAAACCTTTTCGGAAAAGATCTTAATATCACTACCTAATTTATTTTTTAATTTCTCTATCGCTAACGGTTTTATATGCTCCTCATAATTTTCACTAAAATCTATATCAGTAGTCTTAACCTCTTCTTTCTTCGTTAAATTAATACTAATAGGTAGTAAAGGATGTTTATAAAGTACAGTTTTAGTATCTTTTGAATGTTTATATTTATCGAAGTCTGTAAGTGCAATATCATCACTTAAAAAGCTAATTTCAAGTACAGTTTTATTTTTACCAGTTTTAATCTCTTCATGATAATTACGAGGTAAAGATAGTGATACCTTATACCAAATCTCTGCATATACATGACCTATCGCTCTCGTTTTACTAACAATATTACCATTATTTTTAATAAGACCACTTATTAAGGTATCACCTTTCTTAACATAAGCATTCTTCTTAGTAACAACTTCCCCACTTTCCGCTTCTATTCTAGTAACAAGCCCTGTTTTTTTAGCGATAATATCACGAGGCTCTGTCTCTTTTTTTATATCATCTTTTACTCTTCTAATAAGTTTAACCTCATAACTAACACCTTTCTCTTCAATTTCAATCCACTCTAATATATCTTTTTCTTTTTCAAGAATCTTCTCTTCAATTTTCTCTTTTTCTTTATAACTTATCTTAAAATTATACTTTTTCAAACCTAACTCTTCTAAATCAGCAAGTATTATTTCTCTTAACTCACTATCAGTATCAATTACTTTAATAGAAAATACTAAATTAGTAAGAAGATTAAAGAAAGCAAAACCAAGTAAAACTATTATTATAAAAAGTTTTCTCATCTTAATAAAATGAATAATATTAAGAAGACCTTTTCTTTTAACAATCTCTATTTTATAAGTAGTATTAATTTTTAAAAGTTTTTCATAATCTTCTTCTAATACTTCTATTATAATGTAATCCTTACCTCTTTTAACCATCTTAAAATTAATACTAAACCTGACTAATAACATTATAAAGGTATCTATTCTCTTACCAGTTATTTTTAAAATATAACTACTCATACTTAATCTCCAAATTATTTAAACTACCTAATATTAATAACTCCCTATCTGCTAACTTCTTTAAAGAAAAATCTCTTCCTTCTAATGTTATTTTACGAGACTTAGCTTTTATAATTATTTTATTACTACCAAGTGTTAGTATCTTCTCATAATTAGTAATATAAATTTTCTTATCATATATATCGATATGAAAATCTATAGGATCTAAAAAGTTTCTTAAATAGTTATAAGTCATAAAACTTCACCTATAAAATTTTATGTTATTAAAAAGAAAAAAAGAAAAGAAAGATTAATCTCTTTCTCTTCTTCTCTTACGTTCATTCTTACGAGCATTTTTAATAGCTTCTTTCTTAGCCTTTCTTCTTCTTACTCCTGGTTTATCATAAGCATCATGCTTCTTAGCTTCAGAAGGGACACCACTACGTGCAAGCTTTTGTTTATATCTTTTAATCGCTCCATCAAGATTACCATTTTTTACAGTTACCTGTGCCATACTATTATCCCTCCCTTCGCTTTTTTCTACAACTGATTATAACACTAAGAACATTTAAAGTACAACATTTTTTTGACATTTTTTACACATTTTGTAATATTTTACCTAAAAATATGCCAAAATTATAAAAAGTAAGTACCGTTATGGCATTAATTATGCTAAAGCTTATTAGCTTAACATATCTCTTTATTCTAAGGGACATATATCACCACTCCCTATTCTTCTAAGAGAACTTCCTAACTTTCTTCCTGCTAATATTAATATTTCAATTAAATCTCCTACATATTTAATAGCAGTTGATGTTAAAGAAAATCCCCCTTTAATATTTTTTAACTCTTTAACTGATAAATCTTTCATTCTAATCACCTCCTCCACATGGTTCAGGATTAGTAAAACCACTAATTACTCCTACTACAAAAGAAATAATTATAGATACACCAATTCCTATAACAGCAGCAGATAAACCTGCTCCCCCTTTAATATTCTTCATTTCATTTTTTGTTAATTCTTTCATTTTACCCTCCAACTATCTATTATCAAACTAAGTATGGTTTCCCGTTTATTAGGTAAAAGTATTACCATATCATCAATAACTAATTTAAAAGATTTCTCTAACTCTAACACCAAGATAACTCCATCTTCAGAGTCTTCTTTACTATTTATTTTATAGGTATATTTTAAGGTATCATAGTAGAAGAAATTATTATCTTTAAATAAGTCTAAATCTAATGTAGTATAAACTGTAATAACATTATCATCTATATTTAAGATACTAACGTTATTATAAGTCCACAATTTAACAGAAACTAATAAATAAAAGAATACTATAGTTAAAATAAAGGTAATGACAAAAGATAATAAAAGTAATCTCTTCTTCTTATAACTCTTCATGGCATTTCCCTTTCTCTAAGTAAAAGACTCTATTAAACAAATCTTTATTATTAAGACGATGAGAAATATAAATAATTATCTTATCTTGATAATAATTTAAGATGTTTTTAAGTATCTCTCTTTCTAACTCTATATCTACATTACTAAGACATTCATCAAGTATATAAATATAACTAGGTTTAAAGAAAGCTTGAGCAAGATTAATTCTCGACCTTTCTCCCATACTAATATTTTCCCCATCTTCTAAAAGAACAGTATCAAGATTATATTTTTTATCTTTAAATAATTTCTTCACTCCTGTAATAGATAAAAGTATATTTTGATTAATATTAGGCCTTCTAGATAAATAGATATTCTCTTTAATATTAGTATTACTAATCATCTCTTTATTAGAAACATAGGTAATAATATTTCTAAGATCATAAAGATTATAATGAGTTAAGTCAATATTACCAAGCTTAATATGTCCAAAATCAAGTGGTAAGAATCTTCCTAACAATTTAACAAGAGTACTTTTTCCACTACCAGAATCTCCATAAATAAATACTTTATCTCTTGGCTTAATCTTCATATTAATATTTTTTAAAACAAGATTATCTTTATATTTAAAGTATAAATTAGATATAGTTATCCCCATATTTTTAGTACTGTAATTATAATTAGGAAAAGGTAATAACAGTTCCTTCTCATAATTAAAGATATCATCTAATCTTTCCTTTATTTTTTTAACATTTTGATATTTTAAAATAATTAATACTAAGTTTTCTACATTTCTTAACCCCATAAAGATAAAACCTTCTAATAGTAAAAATGTCGCTAAACTAATATCAGTTGTAGTTATTAAGATAAAGCCTCCTACACCTAAAACTAGTAAGTAAATAGCACCTTCTAATAAACTTAAGATATTTCTTATAACTTCACTATACCTACTAACTCTATAATTCTCTTCTTCTACATTATCAGTAACCCTTCTAATTTTCTTAAACATTACTTCTTCTAAATGTAGACCCTTAATCTTATCATTATTAATAATTACTTGCTGTAATTTGCTACTATAATTATCTCTAACTTGATAATATTTACTAATTAGATTAGTACTTAATCTCTTCTGAAAATAAATAAAAAGAAATAAAATAATACTACTAATTATAAGGATGAGAGCTAATAGGTTTGATAAACTCATAAAGAATATATAGATAAATATTAATATAAAAGTACTATTAATAAATATCAATACTGAAGACAATAATGAATCTGTAAAAGTATCTATATCGTTAAATAATGATATAATAATCCCCCTTTCCTTAGTTTGATAGTATAAATTAGGAAGTGATAATAACTGTTTCATTAAATTAAGTTTTAACTGATAACTAAGTTTCTTTGTAAGTTTCAAAACAGTAAGTTGTATAAAGTATGAATAAAAAGTCTTTAATACTAAAAGATAAAGAAAGATAAGTAACAAAACTACTAAATTGTAAGTAGATTTAACCGTTAAAGCATTATTTAAAATTATCTTTAAAGAAAACAAATTCAAAAGCTCAAGACTAATACTAAGTATTATTGAAATTAACATAAAGGTAAGAGTATTTTTATTATTAATAAGTAATTTTATAATCTCGTCTCTAATAATCTTTACCTTTACAAATCTCTTAATACTAGCAGTTTTCTTAATAAAAAGATAATTACCTGTCGCTATCTTACTAAACTCTTCTATTGAAAGAGATTTAATAAGTTTACTAGGATCTTTAATAATAACTTTCTTATCAGTGATATTAGTAATTACTACATAATGATATAAGTTCTTCTTTTCATCAATTTTAATATGGGCAATTACAGGAAGTGATATTTTAGATATATCACTGACATTACCTTTCTTTCCATAAGCATCAAAGCCCAAAGACAAAGCTGCCTCCAACAAACCATACATCGTTGTACCATCAGTAAAAGTATTACTAACTCTTTCTAAGTAGTCCTTTGAAACATTACAATTATAATATTTAGCAATCATGATTAGACAGGAAAGGCCACAGTCATAACTTGATTCCTGCGAAACTAATTTTAATCTTTTTATTATTACCACCTCCTATTATAATAATTAACCATATCTATTTTTTTGCTCCAGAAATTTTTGTTTATCAGTTATTTTGACAAATCTCTTAATATTCAAATGACTGTAATAAAATATGGTTAAGGTGGTAAAGATGCAGTTTGGGAAAATTAGAGATTTAAGAGAAGATCATGATTTAAAACAAATAGACGTTGCTAAAATTCTTGGCGTTAAAAGAACTACCTACGCTATGTGGGAATTAGGTGATGTTAATTTTCCAATAGAAAAATTAGTAGAACTTGCTAAATATTTCCATACAAATGTTGAATACATGCTTAATTTAACATCAGATAAACGTGAAATTATATATGAAAAAGATATAAGTGTAGAATTTATTGGAAATCAATTAAAAAGATATCGCCTAAGATTAAAGAAAACACAAAGAGAATTTGCAAAAGTTTTAAACATAAGACAATCGAGTTATTCTTATTATGAAGATGGTAAAACTAGGATTCCAACTAATAAACTAGTTATACTAGCGATGACATATCACATTCCTATAAATTATATTTGTGGCGGCAAAAGAAAAGAAAATATCAGTGTCACCCTATAAAATTTTAAAAAAGTGTTGACAAGAGCCTTTTCTTTTCATCTTTAGTTTTGCAGTAAAACTTCGCAAACCATTATAAAAAAAGGGCTAGAGCCCTTTTTTGAGTGTTGTGTAATATTGACTATTTTTAATATTTTAAAATTTTTTTAATATTTTCTCTTTTATCATATTTTTTATCTAAACCTAATTCTAATTTTTCATTTAAATATTGTACCTCAGGCTTATATCCTATGAAT